>JACMLS010000068.1 GCA_014379485.1 Bacteroidia bacterium
AATTCGTTCCCCGAACCCTTTAAATCGGCCCTGGAATTTGGATAGTGATTAAATGTTTTGATCGTCCATTGTATTTGCGCTTCTTGTTCTTTTTTTCCTTTGTCAAAAAGATCTTTTCCCTCTTCAAAGAATTTTTTTGCGGTTTTAAATTCATCTTTCTTTCCCGGAAAATTATCTTTTTCCCATTCTACATGTGTCTGGGCAAATGCGAAACCTGAAAACAGCGCTAGTGCAATTAAAAGTTTAAATTTTTTCATCTGAGGTGTGTTTGAATTTTTTTAAAATATTTTTCCGGGATTTAGTCTTCGCAAACGTCGTTATAACCTTTTGCCTGTTCCATTCCCAAAGAGCTGGCTTTTTTAAAATCTTCGCAGGCACCTTTAAAATCTTTAAGCATTTCTTTACAGATGCCCCGGTTCATATATGCTTCTCCGTAATTTCCATTCAGTTGTATTGCCTTAGTGCATTCTTTCATAGCAGCGTCGTAATTTTTCTTTTTGTAATAGCAGCTCGAGCGGTTGTTGTACGCAAATGCATAATCAGCTTTCAGGTCAATTGCCCTCGTAAAATCTGCCATGGCTCCGTCAAAATCATTATTGCCAAGTTTGGCGCTGCCACGGTTATTAAAGGCTATGTAATAATCTTTTTTAAGTTCAATTGCTTTGTTGTATTCTTCAATGGCAATTAAATAATCTTTCTTTTTACGGTAAGCACTGCCAAGGTTGTTATGAAAAAATGCAGAAGTGGCATTCCATGAAATTGCTTTACGATAATCTCCAATGGCCTCTTCTGATTTTCCCATTTCCAGATAACAACCTGCGCGGTCATTAAATGCGTAAGCATAATCTCCTTTAATTCCAATTGCTTTAGTGTATTCAGAAATTGCTTCTTCGTATTCTTTCAGTAAAAAATAAAGAACGCCTTTTTCATAATACGCTTCTGCATGTTTTGGATTCAGCTCTGTGCATTTAGAAAAATCTGCCAGTGCTTTCTGTTGGTCTTTAACGTCAAGGTAAGATTTTCCGCGCGAGTAATAAGAATAATCTGCTGTTCCGTTCAGTGCAACTGATTTAGAAAAATCATCAATTGCTTCTGTATGTTTTCCTAATTCAGATTGTGCAAGACCGCGGTTGTACCAGGCTTTCTCAAAATCAGGTTTGGTGTTGACCACTTTGGTAAAACTATCAACGGCCTGCTGATATTTTTTAGCGGTAAAAAGTGCAACGCCGCTGTTGTAACAACGTTCAGCTTCATTACCGTCGCTGAATTTGACCTTTACAGTGTCTGTCTGCCCCAAACAATATGCAATGGAAAGGGGAATGGTAAGAAGTAAAAATTTAAAACGCATTTTTTTAGTTTTAGCCGCACAGTTTTTTTACTATGCGGGAATTGAACGAAGAGCCTAATGTAATATTTTTATTGATAAATATAATGGAAAAATTGTGCCAAAAAAAGGTTAGCTGATAGGGAAACCTTCTTTTAAGGAAACAATAGGACTTAATACTTAAGGAAAAATTATAAGATTTTGATTTTGATTAAATAATCTGTGAATCCTGCTGCCTTACGCATTCATAAACTCACAGATCAATCTATGAAAATGATGTGTGCCTGTTTCTCTTTTTGCAGAATATCTTCCGTTGGAATAAAATTTACTTCTGATTCCTTTCTGTACATTTTCTACAATGGCTTCATCTTCGCGCTCCACTTTATCAAGTGCGGCTCCGGCGCCGCGCTCAAGTTTTGTCTCATCGTAAATATAAGTGAGAAAAGAAACTTTTGTAAGCTCAGGCCCCATGGGTTTTACTATGTTTACCGAAAGGCCCCAGGGATAAAAATTGAACATCATATTAGGAAAAACCCAGTAATAATAAGCCGCAACAGCAAGACCATGATCGGGCGAATTTGCAGGCGGATGAAAAACATCATCGCCACCTTTTGAGAGCGCAAGTTGCAATGAAGAGTAAGGATACAATTCTGTTTTATACGAGCCGTAATCAATTGCCGCATTAAGAGAATTGTGAACGAAGGGAATATGAAATCCTTCTAAATAATTTTCGCAGTACAAAGCCCAGTGAGCTTTTACAATATAATCGCGGCTGCGCAAGGGCTCAAATTTAAATTCGTTTAAGGGCAACCAGCTCAAGCGATTTTTCATTTCGCGCAAAGCATCTTCTAATTTTATTTTTGGAGAAACAGAGGCAAACAAAAATTTTTCCCACTCACCAAACGGAATTTTTGGAAGATCATCTTTTTCGCAAGGAAAATTTTCTACCCCTTCAAATTCAGGCATGTGCTGAAATTTGCCATCGGTAAAAAAACGGCGGCCATGATACCTGCAACGAATTTGCGTGTCAACGCAGGGATTTTCAATTAAAATATTTCCACGGTGCGTGCAAACATTGGAAAGGCAATTTATTTTGTCGTTCTTATCTCTCACCAAAAGCATAGGTTCATTCACAAACCCATCTAAAAAAGTATGCGGCACCATTTGCCCCGCAACTCTTAACTGATCATTATCTCCAATAAACTGCCATGTTTTTGAGAAGATTTTTTCTTTAGAGATTTCAAAGAATTCTTTTTTTGTATAAAAATCTGCATGCAAAGTTTCTGCTTTGCGGATGTCTGCATCAACAAATAATTTTTCCTCCATAAATCAAAAATAAGAAATGATTTCCGGATTTTTGCCACAGATTTCGCAGATTACCACAGATTGCAGGCACAGATTTTTTTTTCTTTTAATCTGCGTGTCTAAATCTGCGCAAATCAGTGAAATCTGTGGCAAGAAAAGGCTGTAGTCACATTTTTTCTTTCAGCTTTTTTACGATCTCAAAAACTGCGGGGCAAACAAGCGTGTTTTGGTAAGCGAGATCAAGTACCTGGTACATGTTTTTGCGGTTGGTGTGCGGATATTCGCGACAAGCAGTTGGCCGGTCTTCGTAAACAATGCAGTAATTTTCTCCATCTAAAAAAGGGCAGGGTGCGGTGTTTAAAACGTAATCTTTATCACTGTCTATATGAAGATATTTGTCAATAAAATTCCCCGGTTTCATTTTCAGCCTTTTTGCAAGCCGGTCAATGTCTTTGGGATAAAAAATGGGCGATGTGGTTTTGCAGCAATTGGCGCAGTTAAGGCAATTTATTTCTTCAAAAACTTCATCATGTGCCGTATGAAAAAGATCGTCGAGATTGCGGGGCGTTTTGCGTTTTACCTGCTGAAGAAATTTTTTATTCTCCTCGTTTTTCCTTGGCGGAATTGTCTTTAAAATATCAGCAGG
>JACMLS010000656.1 GCA_014379485.1 Bacteroidia bacterium
AACAGAAAGACCATTCCCAGGAAGAGTACCAATCCGAGTATTATGCAAATAACCAGAATTACTCTTAATACAGGGCTAGGCTGATCTGACTCTGGTTCATCGTATGTGTCGTTTTCCTCAAAATGCATTTACATGAATATTGGACGAGGGTTCAGGAAAAAAAGGATCAGGACAATAGTTAAAGTTATACATACAGTTAAGATTTTTGGAAGTATGGAAATTTGTTTGCCTGTTGATGAACAAAAAAGGTAAATGCTGATGGGAATAAACTGGAGCGTGAGCACAAAATTAAAAAAGTTGGAAGAAAAAAACCAAATACCTATTGCGCCGGGAATTACGGGATTGAAAATAAGTGGAATAATATCAATAAGTGCAAAAAAGATCTGAAAATAAATTCCAAAACTTCCGGCAATTAATAAGAACCAGGAAATTTTTGGTTTTTTAAATGCAAGAATTCCACCACTGATCAAAAGCAACATGATCAGCAATCCGTACCATGCAAGTGTTTTATAATAAATTAAATAAATGGAATATCCGTATCCGGTTCCCTGTTGCTCAAATGCGTTCCACACTTCATTAAAGAGCAATCTGAATCCTGCAAAGATGCTGTAGATGGCAACTACGTAATAGAGCCCGCCGGGTTTTATTTTATTTTCTGTGGCTATTTGCAAGGAAATAAATTTAAGTAATTAAAATTTAACGCAATTAATTAACGATTGTGCTTTTCCGGGTTCGGGTGGACAACACCCTCACGAAGAGGGTTTTTTGAACTTTTTTTTTCATCCCGATAATTTATCGGGACAACGCTCGCAACGTTTAAACTACAAACGAACAACGACAAACGAACGATTAACAAATCAACCTCCCCAGGAGTTTTCTGGTTTTGCAAGAAAAAGTATAATGAATAAAAGCAACAGCAATGAAATGTGCAGGATTTTTTCATACATTTTAATTGTACGCCCTGCCCGCGAAAAGAAAATAAAAAACATCATCACAAAAAAGAGGACGCTAACAAGCATGTCGATATAGACTATCTCAAACTTCAAGCTTTGTCCCGGAAGTGGGAATAGCCAGTACGCTAAAAATGCGTTTTTAATGCTGTCGATGAAGTTGAAGAGAGAAAAAGAAATGCCCATGGCGCCTGTGATTAAAAAATACCATGAAACTTTGGGTTTACGAAACGCAATAATTCCACCGCTAAGCGCAGTTAATTGAAACAAAATGCTAAGCCAACCTGTAACTGCCCAATATATGGTTCGTGGGAAATAAGGATAGTCAAAAGATAAATATTGTGCTGTGGAAAAAGTCCGGACAATCAGCCACAAGGCGCCAATACAAGAAATTGCCGCAAGTATATAGAAAAACTTTTTTGGCTTAAGTGGATCAGGATTCATTTTCAGGTTAACAAACTGTTTAAACAAAGATGTGGAAATTATTTTTTTTGTTTTCAAATTAGTCGAAAAAAGGGCACTTGCTTTTATTTCACGTCTCGTCAGAAAAGACGAGACAACGACCGCTACGTTTAAACTTTAACACGGTAAAAACGAACAATTATTAACGAAATTTGTTACCCGCTGTTCGGGGTGGACAACACCCCTCACAATGGGTAACATAAGAACGACAAACGAACAACGACTAACGACTACAGGAAAAACGAATAACATTTAATCAAATTTAAGCAACATTTCCCTTAAGGGAGCTTGCACTTAATAAAACCCTTCCAGCACTTAATAATCCTTTCCGACCTTTACTCTCAACCTATGTAATGCCCCAATGATCGGTCTTCTCAAATCCCTTAACAGACGTTCGCGTCTCTTTTTCAGGCTCGGATTTAAAATTTTTGTGCTGTGGTATGCATATTGCCTGCCTGCAAAATTATTCAACGATCCTACTTCAACAGTTTTGTTGGATAAAGATGATAATTTACTTTGCGCCAAGATTGCCGACGACGGGCAGTGGCGTTTTCCGGCAAGTAAAAAAGTTCCTGAAAAATTTAAAATCTGTTTACTGCAATTTGAAGACAGGAATTTTGAAGAGCATTTAGGTGTGAGTTTAAAAGGAATTGGCCGCGCTATGAAGCAAAATGTTTCTCACGGAAAAATTATAAGCGGAGGAAGTACGATTACGATGCAACTCTCGCGCATCATGAGAAAAAATCCGCCAAGAAAATTTGGTGAGAAAATAGTTGAAATGGTTTTAGCGACAAGAATAGAAATTTCTTATAGTAAAACAGAAATTCTTTCTATGTATGCTTCTAATGCGCCTTTTGGAAGTAATGTTGTTGGTTTGGACGCAGCTTCCTGGAGATATTTTGGTAGGCCTGCAGATAAATTAAGCTGGGCAGAAAGTGCAACCCTTGCTGTTTTACCAAATGCACCTGGTTTAATACATCCCGGAAAAAACCGGAAACGTTTACTTGAAAAAAGAAATCGTTTACTTACCCGTTTACACGAGATAGATATTTTAGACAATGATAGTTATCAGTTGGCATTGGAAGAACCGCTTCCGGAAAAACCACTTGCGCTTTCGCAAGCTGCACCGCATTTGCTGGATCGTGCAATTGCAGAAGGACACAAAGGACAGATTATTAAAACAACTCTTTCATTAAATTTTCAGAAACAAATTACAACCATTCTTGCGCAGCACCACGAACATTTAAGGGAGAACCAGGTTTTTAACGGAGCCATACTTGTGCTATCGGTTAAAACCGGTAAAGTTTTGGCGTATGTTGGAAATACAAAAAGCGATGATCCTGAAAACGGTTGCGCAGTTGATATTATTCCATCATCGAGAAGTACAGGAAGCACATTAAAACCTTTATTGTATGCAAAAATGATTGACGAAGGAAAATTAATGCCAAAACAATTAATTCCTGACATTCCAACGCAAATAGGTGGTTACACTCCCAAGAATTTTTCGCCCAATTACGATGGCGCTGTTCCTGCCAATCGTGCCTTGTCTCGCTCATTGAATATTCCCGCAGTGCGTTTGCTCAATGAATACGGCGTTGAAAAATTTCGTAAAGACTTAAACAGGGTTGGTTTTACCACAATGAAAAAACATGCAGACTATTACGGCCTTTCTTTAATTTTAGGAGGAGCTGAAGCAAACATGTGGGACATGTGCAACGTATATGCAGGAATGGGAAGAATTTTAAATAATGATCAGAGAAATAACGGAGACATTTTTTCAAAGTCAACTTACATAAATGAGATCAACTACAAAAAAATCCAAACCAAAACCGTAAATCATAAACTATCAAACACAAAAACCAATAACGAAACAACTAACGAACAAAACAACCAACCAACTTTAAACTACAAACCAAAAACTAATAACGAACAACTAACAACAGATAACTACAGCAGCAACGAAATAATCTCACGAGGCGCAGTATGGCATACATTTGAAGCAATGGTAGAAGTAAACAGGCCCGATGAAGAAGGAAACTGGAGAGCATTTGACGCGGCACAAAAAATTGCCTGGAAGACCGGAACAAGTTTTGGTTTTCGCGATGCATGGGCGGTTGGTGTTACGCCTGATTATGTTGTGGGCGTTTGGGTTGGAAATGCAGACGGAGAAGGTCGTCCGGGTTTAACCGGAATTAAATCTGCAGCGCCTGTGTTGTTCGATGTTTTTTCTGCGCTTCCAAAATCCAATTGGTTTAAAATGCCTGAGAACGATATGGAAAAAATGGTGGTTTGCAGAATGAGCGGACACCGCGCAACAGAAAATTGTACAACTGTTGACACAGTGATGCTTGCAAAATCATGTTTAAATACCACGGGTTGTCCATATCACCAGATCGTTCACCTCGATAAAAAAATGAAGTTCCGTGTTACGGGAGATTGTGAAGACATGGTTAATATGCGTCACGAAAAATGGTTTGTACTGCCAGCGGTGATAGAAAAATTTTATAAATACAATAATCCTGAATACAAAGTGTTGCCCGATTACCGTTGCGATTGCCAACAAAATGAGAATAAAGACAAATCGCTAGCAATTATTTATCCGAAAAAGAATTCTAAAATATATTTACCCCTTACCTTTGACGGAAGTACCGGCAAAACGGTTTTTGAAGCAACGCACCGAATTTCTTCATCGCGTTTGTTCTGGCATTTGGATGATGTTTTTATTGGCGAAACAAAAGACATACATCAAATGGAAATGAATCCACCGGTTGGCAAACATAAATTGTATATTACAGACGAAAAGGGCAGGGCAGCAGGAGTAAATTTTGAAGTGCTGGGCAAAGATGAAGATGTTGCAGGGAATTAAAAATTCCGCGAGTCAATAAGTCCGGAGTCCGCGAGTCTGATTATTTTATTTAAAGTTTAATTGTGAAAAGCATTTTTAGAAATAGTTCAATCCTCTGTGTCGCTCTGTGCTGCCGCTCTGCGAACTCTGCGTTTAAAATGCGTTTTATACATTTTGGTTTCATTATTTTGTTTTTCATTTCATGCGGAACAGAAAAGTCTGCGAAAGAGGAAACGCGGCTTGAGCAAAAAAAAGATTCAGTCTTTATTACGAAAGAAAGTTCTACGGTAATACCAACCTTAAAGACTGAGCCGGACAAACATCATATGTGTATATTTTTTTGCCTGCCTTCTGGTTCAGAAAAAAAACTGGAGAGGATAAGAAAGAAAATGAGCGCAATGGACCTCAGTGTTTCGAAAGTAAAACACTATGAGGAAAATGGTGAAGGTGAACTTTATTTTTATGCGGAAACCAGGTCAGAATTGGATAGCCTTCAGATAGAAAAAATAAAAATTGCAGCCGAAAATAATTTTGGTGACCGGGAGTACAAAGGATATAAGGCGGTTTTTTATGCAGAAGACCTGAATTTTCCTGATGGAAAAGCTTCTTTACAAAAAACAATTGAACATCCTGTAATTCACAGACATTATGGAAGCGGTCAAGACTATCAGGAAAAAATAAATCCGGATTTTAAAGATACAACGCCTTCTTTTTTTACAACGGATAACTCAGGAAACCTTTTCTTTTTTCTGGCAAAAGTAAACGGTGGAGGATCTTTAAGCGTGGCTGATGAGGACAATTCATTTTTTGAGTTTTTGCGTGAACGAAATAAAACGAATAGTGTAATTTTTAAAAAACAAATTGCGGTGCAGGATGATATAGGAAACCCCGCTCCTTTCATAATTTATAATTTAAAAAATGTTTACTCATATATTTTTGTAGATGGAAAAATGAAAAGAGAAAAAATTACTGAATGGAATAAGAACGTGGACGGAGACGCTGCCAGGTGGTACCCTCCCGGATTTTATGTTGACACCGTTGGAATTGCACAGGAGTATTTTGATAGTGAAAAGCATGAGTCTCTCTTAAACTACATTGGCTTTCCGGGCGTTTCTGCTTTGGAAGAAAAAAGTTTTGAAGTTTTTAAAGGTAAAAAGAACTTAAGGCAGCGATCCATTTCACTGAAAGATAATTCGGGTAAAAAGCACCGCGGATTTTATATTGATTTTAATAACGATAAAATTCCCGATCTGTTTTGGTACGTAGAAAAGTTTAAAACGATGGGAGTTTTTGAGTGCATTGCAAGAATTTATGTTAACGTAAACGGAAAATGGGAGTTAAGAAATTACGATTCGGTTTCTTTTTGGGGATAGCGCTCTGAGCGTCCCGCGAAGAGTATTTCTACCGGGCCTCTGGCCCCATTTGAAGCGATTTGATTGAGTAGAAACAAATTATTATTTCCTCTTATAAAGCGGCACGGTAGAACAAGGCTCACCGTACATAATACTTTTTGCAAGGGGTCTTAAAATATTTGTAAGCTCAACGTAAGCAGATCTTGGAACGGGTAATTTTCCGCAGCCCTTTATAACTATTCTTCCGTCGCGGAATTTTTCAAGATCTAATGTTTTCAGTTTTTCGTTATACAAGATCGTTTCTAAAGTTTCAAGATCTCCGAACACATTTTTTTTTGCAAGCGGTTCAAGTTGTATGCTCAGTAACATAAAAGCCCAGGTAGGAACAATTGCATCTGCTGTACATGTTACAGCTACAAATTTATTTTTGTACTGTTCCCAGTTCTCATTTTTAATGTACTCTCTGAAATCTTTTTCACGTAATATTAAACCCTGGAATAATTTATCTTTAATGTCAAGCAATACCCTTTCTCCCGGCTCGTAATATTCTTCCAGGTCAATAGTGATCAATCCGCTTTGCGATACTTTATTTACAATTTCGTCTTGCATGGTACAAAGATAAGAAACCTTAGGCCTGATAGAATTAAATTAGCTGGTTATAACGACTTAATTCTTAAAATTTAACCATTACCTCAGCACAGAAATATAGCCTTTCGCCAATTCTCCGTCTTCAAATTCTCCTACAAAATAATAGACCCCATCTGAAATTCCCTTTGCATCCCAATTATTTTGATAAGTATCTGTTTCAAAAACAATTTTTCCCCACCTGTTAAAAATTGAGAGTTTTAATTTTGGTTTTAATTCAAGGTTTTTTATTGAAAAAAATTCATTCACTCCGTCTCCGTTCGGTGAAAATATATTCGGAAAAATTACAGGGCAATCCCATTCGGGCGATACAACAATTGCAGAGGCGCTTTGCTGTCCGCATGAATCGGTTACGGTTACAGAGAATGAAACAGCTTCAGGCGTTACCGGAAAAGTGAATGAAGAAGAATTCGTTTGCCCTCCGTTCCAGTTCCAGGTATAATTAAAATAATTATTAAAGCCGCCTCCGCTTGCTTGTGCAGTAAGTGAAACAGAATCGTAAGGACAAGCCGGTAGTGTATAATTTGTAGTTACTGCTAAAGGCGGTTGATCAGTAATTTCAATTTGCAGGTCAACAGGAGGCCAACCCGAACAAATAATAAAATCAGGAATGAGCGTAAGCTGCACGGTTTCATTTGCCTCTGATGTTAAATCGTAAGACGGGGCAATGATTAAATGAACAGTATCTTTTCCGGGTGGAAAAAAGATGTTCGTTGCACTTAAAGTATAATCCGTGCCCTGACTTGCTGACCCGCTTAAAATAAAATTTAGTGTTCTGGGAAATGCAATTGAATCATATCTTCTGAAAACAAATTCTGCTTTTCCGCAACCTTCAACAACGGCACCGTTAATGATTGCGCCGGTAAACGAAGGTTGGTTTGTAACTGTAACGTATCCTGAATTAAAACTGCCGGCCTCAATAAAAACTCCGCTGTCCCATGTATTATCAGCTCCTCCGTCTGCAATGGCAAGTTTAATGTGATATTGATTACAAGGTATCACAACGGTTTTTGCTGTGAGTACGGTTGTCCATCCGTCATACTCAACAATTAAACCATTTGGGCTTGTGTTGGAAACAAAGTACTGCGGATAATTCAGGTAGCACCATGAATAGCTTGAGTCAGGCGACCAGGGTGGAGTTCCGATGTTTCCGTTGTTGATGGAGGAAATAGAAACAGGAATAGAAGTACCTGGAACGATGGCAAGATTTTGTACACCTGAAATTCCGGGGCCTGAGATTAAAAACGCAAAAACATCATTATAGGGCGTGCAAACTCCTTCGTTGTATTCTTCGGAAGCAAAAACATAATTGAATTTAGCTGTGTCGGAAGATGGAATAAAATCAAATTCCAAAACCGCTGCATCCATCGTAGAAAAACCAGTTGTTGAAAATGAATCGAGCAAAGTACCAAACACGGTTGAAAAGGCAGTAGATTGATTTGAGCTGTTATTCGGGCCGATTGCATCAATGACTTTTCCGGTTGAAAGAATGATTCCGCTATCAATTCCTAAACCTGTATTAAATCCTTTAAAGAAACCACGTGCCTGCGAATTTCCGGTAAAAACTACATTGGTGGCCACTACACCGGGACCTAACAGAATATTATTAACCAGTTGAGTGGGGGTAAAGGAGGTGTTGTTTACAGTTAATTGGGCAACCGAATTTCTGGTTAAAAATAAAATCAAAATTGCAAACAATGATTTATAGTTCATTTTTTGAAATTAAAATTCAATAAACCGAAATAGGTTGACAAATGATCCAGCCATCTGTATTTCCTGTAGTAATTTCTTTTTTTCCAACTGTAAAAATAAAATTTCCAGACACAATACTTTTATATCCTATGTCAGTTCCTGTAGATCCTTTGAAAATACGGTGCAATTCATTTCCGTCGGTATCTGCAATTATATATAAAAGATCTTCTCCAAAACCTGCGTTTCCGTTTGAGCGGCCGGTCATAATAATTTTTCCGGCAGGAGTTACTAAATTATTTTCTGAGCCTTCGTGTTGAAGTGTTCCGTAATTTTTTTCCCAGATAATGGCTCCGGTTCCGTCAAATTTTACACAATAAAAATTATGTTCAGTATTTCCGATGATTATCCAACAAAAGTCTCTTGCTCATTCAAAATTCAAAATTCAACATTCAACATTCAA
>JACMLS010000657.1 GCA_014379485.1 Bacteroidia bacterium
CAGAAATAAATTTTTCCAGTTTCTTTTTTCTTACCGGGATTTCCGGATAGAAAAAGACAGCGCTCATTAAATAAAAAAGTACCGCAGCAGTAGCGGCAATTTTCAGGATCTTGTTCTTTTTCTCAGGCAAAGAAATTTCCGTTAATGCAATTACAGAGGCTATAAAGGCCAGAATAGAAAAGAATCCATACCTGTTTGAAATTGCTTCTGAGATTCCGGAGTTTATTCTGAAAATACCGGCAATCAACGAAGAAAAACAAACGAAAAGCAATACAGCGAAAATAAAAAAATTGCTTTGGTAATATTTCTTTTTGATAAGAATAAAAAGCAAGATCCAGACAGAAAGTCCGGCCAGAAAAGGAAGCCAGAGATTTTGAAAGAACTGAAAACTCCCACCCACAAAACAACAACTGTAAACCGGAATTTTCCAGCAATTAGTCCATGCAAAAGTGCTGTCTTGTAATGGGAAATTATGGAAATAAAATCCGGCAGTACAGATCAAAGCGATGCTCCAATAAAATAAATGGCGAAAATTTTTATTCACTACACAATATAAAATTGCTATCGGAAAGCAAAGAAATCCGTTTCCAAAAGTCAAACAGGCCATTACCGCGAATAGGACTGAAAGGGGCGTAGAATATTTTTTCTTCCCCGTAAGGAAAGTAAGGAACAAAAGAAAAAACAATACTACGTACTGGTAATGCAACGCATCTGTAAACCAAACAATAGAATCGTAAAAAGAAAACTGAAACAACAGGAGTCCTGAAAAAATCAGCAGAAACTTTTTCTCAGGAATTTTGAGGGCGTTTTTTTTGAATAAGAGAAAAATGAGAATGAGGCACAGGTTTGAAAACAGCAACATGGTTTTAATATTTATAGCTCCTGACACAAACTGAAAAAACAAAACAAACAACCGTGTAAAGACCAGCCTGCATTCGCCATGAAAAGAAAAAAGAACATTCATTTTTTCGCTGAACGAAGATGCGTCGTGCCAGGCATTTGAAAAAGAAAAAACAGTTGTTATATCATCGTTGATTGGAGCATTACACGCCTGTAGGAAAAGGTAACTGAAGAAGAGCCCATAAACTCCCACCGGAAAAATAATTTCTGAAAGCCTTTTGTTTTTTATGAATGTTGAAATAAAAAACAAAAAACAGAGCAATGCCAGTTCAGCACCAAACAACTGAAGACCCTGCGACCAGAAATACGGATCAAGTGATTTTTGGAAAAGGAAAGAAATGAAAGAAACGATCTTTTCATCTGCTCTAGGAAGAGAAAAAATTATTCCGGCAAGGAAACCAGCGCTAAGTAGTATTACTTTTTTCTTCAACTTTACTCAACAAATTTGTTTTTTTCAAAGTGGGTTTGCGAGCTTGGATCATTTGACAAACCTGCAATCTCAATCTAAACAATCTTCAAACAAAACTACTCAAAATACTTTTAAATTTTCTGCACCCGAACTAAAGGGTGTACAACAAACCTCCGAATGGTTTCATCTCGCTAAGACACAAAGCCACTAAGAAGTGGTGTACTGTTAGTCCAGAAAAAATCCTTAGCGTATCAGCGCCTTAACGAGAACATAAACTGAGATGTCCTGCACCCGAACTAAATCGGTTCTCATAAAATTTATTCGTTCTCATTTTACATCTCATCTAATTTAACTATCCGACGAATTGCATCAATGTAAAAAAATCTTATCTTTAAAATACCCTTGTTCTGCAACCTTATGGAAACTCTGCCTTATGATCAGAATAAATCAAAATGGAATGGAAAATTCCGCAACAAAGCACTAAGGGTTGCACTTTGCATTTACAATAATGATCACAATATCGTTTCTATTCCCATTTCAAGCATTTCTGCATATATCAAAAGAGAAAATCCTGAAATTGAACTAAAGCTTTTTCACATTGTTAGAATAAACGATGATGCGAAATTTTTACCACCGGGTTTTGCTGCTTATCTTAAAAGCTGGCAACCCGATCTTTTTGCCTTATCTGTTTTAAGCACTCACTGGGATGGAGTGAAACCATATCTTACAGAAA
>JACMLS010000658.1 GCA_014379485.1 Bacteroidia bacterium
CAGGGTATATTGGTAATAACGGTGTCCTGAACCCCTTTTTCAGAATACCCCTTTATTACCTGCTCTTTTTTGCCGGGAACAATATTTCCTTTAAACATTATTCTTCCATTAGCATAATATTGCCTGAACGGGCCCTTAATTACACCTTTTGCGTAAGTGATTTTTTGCAGATTGCAGCCGGCTCTGTTTGTCCAAAATCCTTCCTTAAAATCATCTTTATAATTTCCGAATACAGTAATGGTGTATTTAATACGTATACTGTCATTCACAATATTAAAATCGTAAGGTTTGCTTCCTCCGGGTTCTATGAAAGTTGAGCTATCGTTATAATACGGTTTTGGAAAGTTCCATTCAAATTCAATAACGGTATCTTTGTTTTGCGTGGTTTTAGATTTGTAGGTTCCTTTTTTTGACAGGTTTTTTTCAAACCGAATGGTATCCGTATCGAATTCAAACCACAAACCTTGTTTTTTTCCTTTTGAATCGCAGGTATTTATAGCGTTGCCATCTTTAAATTTTACTATTTCCTTTATTTTAGTGTATAAAACTGAATTGACAGGAATTACACTTTTTAAAATTTTAATTTTTTTATTTTCCTGCGGTTTCAAAGCAAAAAAAAGATCAGGCTGGCTAATAATGCTATGGAGAGAAATTTCATTTGCAATTGGCTCATTTTGAAAAAAAGGTTGCAAATCAAATTTAAGTGTTTTTTACAAAAAAATTGCTGCCTTCAGCAACGGGTAAGAAAGAAAGGGAGAAATGTATTTCGTATCTTCGCGCTTCAATTTCTCTTATGGACTACAGCAAACGATTACACGCATTAATTCCGGGCGGGGCGCATACTTACAGCCGCGGAGACGATCAATATCCTAAAAACGCTCCACAGATCTTATCGCACGGCAAAGGCGCCTGGGTGTGGGATGCAGACGGAAACAAATTTTTAGATTACGGATTGGGTTTACGCTCTGTAACGGTTGGTTACGATTACGAAGAAATTTCTGAAGCAGGTATTGCAGAGATCCGCAAAGGAAATAATCTTACACGCGCATCGCTTACAGAATTAAAAGCGGCAGAGACCATGGTAGATCTTTTTCCGTGGGCAGATATGGTAAAGTTTGCAAAGAACGGTTCTATCGTTACCACAGCAGCAATAAAACTATCGCGTGCATACACGGGCAAAAAATTTGTTGCCATGTGTGCAGAGCATCCGTTTTTTACTTATGATGATTGGTTTATTGGTACAACGCCAATGGATAAAGGAATTCCGAGAGAAAGCAAATCAAGCAGCCTTCGTTTTCATTATAACAATATAGATTCTCTTAAAAAGTTATTTGATAAATTTCCGAACCAGATTGCCTGCGTTATTTTAGAACCGGTAACTTATTTGTCGCCAGGCCCTGATACCTGCGGAAAAGATCTGAGTATAAAACCAGATTATAAAAATTGTGCAGATAAAGAAAAAAGTTTTTTGCACCAGGTAAAAGAACTCTGCAAAAAAAACGGCGCTGTTTTTATTTTAGATGAAATGATTACCGGTTTTCGTTGGGATCTTCAGGGGGCAATGAAGACTTATGATATTGAACCTGATCTTGCAACTTTTGGAAAAGGAATGGCGAATGGTTTTGCCTTAGCCGCTTTGGTTGGAAAGAAAGAGATCATGGAACTCGGAGGAATTTTAAAAGAAGGCGCTGAACGTGTTTTTCTTATCTCTACAACCCATGGTTCTGAAATGAGCGCTTTTGGTGCATTCATCAAAACAATTGATGTGTATAAACAAAAAGACGTTACCGCTCATTTATGGAAGTATGGAAAAGAATTTACCGATGGAATGAACGCACTTGCAAAAAAACATGGCATACAAAAGTTTTTTAGTGTAGAAGGTTACGCCTGCTCTCCGTATTATTTTACGCGAGACCGGAATAAAGATGTTTCGCTTGATTTCAGAACCTTGTTTTCGCAGGAAATGATAAAAGGCGGAGTGCTGATTCCATGGGTTGCGCTTTCTTATTCTCACACAACAGAAGAACTTGATTTTACATTAAAGGCGGCAGATAAAGCCCTCGAAATTTATGCGCGTGCACTGAATGACGGGGTTGAAAAGTACCTTGTTGGAAAATCTATTAAACCTGTTTTCAGAAAATATAATTAGTAAAAATGAAGTGCCTTGTAATTCTGTGCGTTTTTATTTTTTCGTTGCTGATTTCCTGCGATGGCGGTTATAATAAGGCAAGAATAACAGGTAACGGACCCTATACTAAAGTAAAACCTGAGTATTGCAAAGATTCTTCGAATGCTAAATCAAAAAAATAAAATAAAATTCAAGACGCTCACTCCAATGTTGCATGCAGATAAGCTCAATGAAACATTGGAGTTTTATAAGAACGTATTTGGTTTACAGTTAATGATAACAACACTTATACGCCTCATTTTGGAAACGAAGTTGAAAAACCTCTTGAAACCGGCAGAATAAATCAGATTCCTGTCGATAAAGCTAAATTTCTGACATTCAGAGTTTTAGGATTGAAATAAAATTCTTAATTTTGCCCCCTAATAAATTTAAAAATCATGGAAGAAGTTCACCAAGAGGAATTGGGTCACGAAGAAGTACAGGAAGGTAAAAAAAAGAAAGCGGGTTTTGATGTTCAGGATAAAGTTGAACAGGCTGAATTTTTTTTCAGCAACAATACTAAAATCGTTTCTGTAGTAGCTATAGTATTTGTGTTACTTGTAGGTGGCTTTGTGGCTTATAAGTTCTGGTATATGCCAGGCCAGGAAGAAGACGCACAGAAAGAAGCGTTTTACTCTGCTCTTGATTTTGAAAAAGACAGTTTGAACATAGCGGTTAAAGGTGGTGTAAGCGTTCGTACTTCTGATGGTGTTACAAAAAAAACCATGGGTCTTGAAGCAGTTGCTGAAGAGTTTGGCTCAACCAAAACAGGTAAACTTGCAAATTATCAATTAGGCTGCGCTTATATGCGCCAGGGTAAATTTGAACTGGCCATAGAAAAATTCAATGAATTTGATAGTGATGATATTATTGTTTCTGCCATTGCAA
>JACMLS010000659.1 GCA_014379485.1 Bacteroidia bacterium
ATAGTATTATAAAAAGAAAAAGAAATCCTCACTGTTCCAACTATTCCAAATCGTTGACAAAGTGGTTGCGTACAATGATGCCCCGTGCGGACAGCAATTCCATATTTATCTAAAATGCTTCCCAGGTCAAAAGGATGAATCCCATCAATTACAAATGAAATTACGCCCGCTTTTTCTTTTGCCTCGCCAATAATTTTTAATCCGGCAATTTCTTTTAATTTTTTTGAAGCGTAAATTAAAAGTTCATTTTCGTATTCAGAAATGTTGTCTAATCCTATTTCATTAATATAATTCAGTGCTGTAGCAAGACCGATTCCACCTTCAATGTGCGGAGTTCCTGCTTCAAATTTCAAAGGCGCTTCTGCGTATTCTGTTTTTTCAAACGTAACAGTTTTAATGGTTCCGCCCCCGCTTTGGTAAACAGGAAACTGATCGAGCCATTTTTTCTTTGCGTATAAAATCCCAACTCCGGTTGGGCCATAAACTTTATGCGCACTGAAAGTATAAAAATCGCAATCAAGATCCTGTACATCTGCTTTTAAATGCGGAACTGCCTGTGCCCCGTCAATTAATACTGCGATATTTTTTTTGTGTGCGGCTGCAATGATTTCCTTAACGGGATTTATAGTTCCTAATGTGTTTGAAACGTGCGTAAGTGAAAGAATTTTTGTTTTATCACTGAATAAAGAATACAAATGCTCAAGATCCAATTCTCCGTTGTCTTTTACATTTGCAACCTTTAAAATAATTCCGTGCAGATCTCTGAGCTGTTGCCATGGAAGAATGTTGGAATGATGTTCCATGTAAGAAATTACAATTTCATCTCCGGCTTTTAAATAACAGTACTGAAGACAAAATGCAACCAGGTTAATTGATTCTGTTGTTCCTTTGGTAAAAATTATTTCTGAAGTGGAAGCCGCATTGAGGTGTTTACGTACAGTGTTACGTGCTTCTTCATACAATTCAGTAATTTCTCTGCTTAATGTATGAACGCCTCTGTGAATATTGCTGTTTTGCTCTGAGTAATATTTTACAAGCGAATCAATTACACACTGTGGTTTTTGCGAAGTGGCACCATTGTCAAAATAAACCAATTGTTTTCCGTTCACCATTCTTTTTAAAATGGGAAATTCTTTTCTTATTTTTTCTATTTCTATGTTTGACACTGATAGCATTTTTTCTTTATAGTCCCGATAGCTATCGGGATCGCTGATTACACAGATTAAATTAATTGAGTGATTCCTGAAATTTTAATTCAAGCATCGTTCTTAAATCTTCGTTTTTTATTTTTTCTGTTACCTCTCCGGCAAAAGCCTGCAATAGTAATTTTCTTGCGCTTTCCTCACCAATTCCTCTTGCTTTTAAATAGAACAAAGCTTCTTCGTCTACTTTTCCGGTAGAAGTTCCGTGAGAACATTTTACATCGTCGGCAAAAATCTCTAACTGGGGTTTTGTGTTAACGGTTGCATCATCGCTCAGCAGAATGTTTTTACTGCTTTGATATGCGTTTGTTTTTTGAGCATCTCTTCTCACAAATATTTTCCCGTTGAAAATAAGTACAGATTTGCCCATTGCAATGCCTTTGTACAACTCGTTGCTCTCACAATTTGGAACGGCGTGGTCTACTACTGTGTGATTATCTACCAGTTGATTTTCTTTTGCAACAGTTAATCCGTTTAAATGCGTTTCG
>JACMLS010000660.1 GCA_014379485.1 Bacteroidia bacterium
GCATCCTCTTCAACTTTTGATGATACCTGGGAGTATAATTATGATGATGTAGGTAACCCAATTACATCTGTTAGTTCAGGAACAGTTGCTCTTTCCGCAGGTACCGCGTCAATAACTACCAGTAATCCTTATCGCTATGGTATTGAAGGTATTTGGAGAAACCAATCTTCTTACGCATACCAGGTAGAGAGAAAACAAACAACTCCTAAAACAGATATATCTGTAGACGGAACATATAATAATTTTGTTTTGTTTAACTGGCAAACAGATAATACAGTTGCTGATCATGCAACTGTGTATAATAATAAATGGTCTTTTGTAAATGAAGTAACCCGTTATAGCCCTTACGGATATGAACTGGAAAACCGGGACGCACTTGACCTTTACAAATCTGCCCTTTACGGTTACAATAATTCTGTTGTAACAGCTGTTGCGGCCAATGCGTCGTACCATGAAGTGGCGTACGATGGTTTTGAAGATTACAGCGGTACTTATTCAACAAACGGTCACGGCCACCTTGATCTTAGTTATTCAGGCGGAAGTGTTACTCTTTCTGACGATCAGGCACACACCGGCAATTATTCCATACCGGTTGCAAGCGGACAAACTCTTACACACGCTTCAGCTTTTACCATTAACTCAGGAAACATTGATAGTAAAGCCAATCAATATTTTTCTGTAAGTACAATAAACAACCCTTACGAAAAATATACGGTGAGCGCCTGGTTTTACAAAGGTACAGGCGGCGGCACACCCGTAATTAGTGCAACGGTTGCAGGCGCCACGGTTACACCTGTAAGTACAACCTACTCGCCAAAAATTGATGGCTGGCAAAAAGCGGATTTTACTTTTTCTTTTAGCGGTACGCCGAGTGGCGGAATGACGGTTACACTTGGCATGGGCTCTGACGCTTGTTATATAGATGATATTCGTATTCAACCATTCAGAAGTGCTATTACTACTTATGTATACGATCCGGTAACACTTTGGCTGCTTGCAGAATTGGATAACAGAAACTTTGCCACTTTTTATAATTACGATGAAGAAGGAACGCTTGTTCAGGTAAAAAAAGAAACCGAAAAAGGCGTAAGTACCATTAAAACAACAAGAGCAAATATTAAGATAGCTCCTTAGAATGGAAGAGGGACGAAGGAAAGGGAAGAGGGAATCTTCCGTTCCAAGAAATGGAGTGTGAAAATGAGTCCGGAGAAAAATCTGGACCAAGTGAAATAACATTTTTGAAAAAATAAAAAACATTAATATGAAAAAAATAGTAATCATTTTGACCTTATTGCCTGCACTTGTTTTTTGCGGAGAACTGGATGACCTGCGTAAAATGAACAAGGCCTACCTGGAAGCAAATTCGTTTTCAATGAAAATTTCTATTGCATCTTACCGCAACGAAAAAGACAGTAAAGCCCTTTTTACATTTACAGGCGAAGTAAAAAAAATCAAGTCGGCTTATTTTACCGAGATGAATGGCCGGACCTCTTTAAATAATGAAGAGTATTCTTTGCTTGTAGATGAACACAATAAAGTGATTGTAATAAGCAAGGCGGCCAGGCAAAGAAAAGAAAACAAGATCAGCGAACTGATTATGAACGACTCGCTTTTTTCAGCAGGCTTCAGTTACAAATTTATTTTAAACACAGCAGATAAAAAAGTAATTGAAGTAACAGCAACAGAACCTGCTTTGTGGGAAAATAAAAAAATGGTAATAACGCTTAACGCTAAAAATTTCACTTTGCAGGAAATAGTAGTGTACCCAAAAACAAATAAAGATGAAGAAGAAGAAAACAGCTTTGAGAAAATGGTGATCCGTTATGATAATGTTGAGTTAAACAAAGTTATACCAGGATCGGATTTTTCTGAAAAGAAATATGTGGACATAAAGAAAAAAAACATTACTGCAACCGGAAAATATGCCCAATACAAAGTGATTGACCAGCTAAAAAAATCCTGAATCATCTCTAAAAATTGGAGCTGTATTTATACTTGAATTTTTTTTTTGACATTAAAATAAATATACCTATGAAAAAATATTTTTTCATTTTAATGCTTGCAGTATGCGGGCGTAGTTTTGCCACAGAACAATTTGTTCGTGTTGCAAGCCTGAGCAATTCTTTTGGTACGAGCCGGTCAATTGCCGGATCTGCATGGATGAATGTAAAAGACGACTGGTACGATTTTGTTGTTGCCAACCCCGTAGGTAGCGGGCCAGGAGCTTATAATAACACTTTTACAATCAATAGCGCACGCACCAACGTGGTTTTGCGCTTTGATGAAACCAAAAGAAAATTTTATAACAATCCCTGGACACTCAATATTGTCTATAGTATTTCTACTTATGATCCAACGGGTACTCCAACTACTTCAACGGGGCAAAGTGTATCAATAGATTATCACCCTACGGATAATTTTACAGACAAAGCTATTATCTCTTATGATAATAGTTTAAAAGCAAATCTGACTATTACAAGTATAACGCTTACTGAAAACGGTAGCGGAGCAACATGGACCAGCAGCGCATACAAGGATGTGTATTTAGATCTTGAACAACATACAGAACGTTGTTACGTTCCGGTTTACGAAAATGATATTTATTTACGTTATGCGGATGGGTTTAATTCAACTACACCAGCAAATAATGAACTAAGTTTATCTTGGAACAATTTGCCTTGGGCAGAAAGCTATGATCTGGAGTGGATGTTTGTAGACATGCCTTCGCCAACAACACTTACACCGGTTTGGCCGCAAGCAAGTTTTAAAAATGCAACGCGCATAAACACGCCCTATAATTTTTATAATATTTCGCTTGCATACCCAAGAGGTATAGTTTATTTCAGGATAAGAGCAGTAGGAAAAGAGCCCGCAGATTGCAGTACGCGTTTTGAAGGAATGTGGAGCGATGATCTGGCAATGTTTGATGAACCGCCTGCAGATATACAAACATCTTTTGTATGGCCCGGGCTCGATCCTGTATTTAACTGGCAGTATACCGCCAGTTATGCTGAAGACGGAAAGCGAAAAGAAGTGATCTCTTATTTTGATGGATCTCTTCACAACCGGCAAACCGTTACTGTTTTAAATACAGATCAGAACGCAGTTATTGCAGAAACAAAATACGATTACGAAGGCAGGGGAGCTGTGCAGATGATGCCCACACCTTTAGCAAGCGGCGGAATAAAATATTACACCAATTTTAATACCGCCTTTAGTAGGGAGAATTTTGATACCGATCAGAAAATAGAAAACCCTGATGCGTTAAGTACCACCAACTCAGAAACGGATAAATATTATTCTTCTTCCAATGCACTTACCGGCATGTTCAATGCCTATATACCCGATGCTGAAAACTATGCTTATAGCAGAACACGTTTTATGGCAGACGGAACGGGCCGTGTAAAAAAGCAAAGCGGGGTAGGCGCAACATTTAAACCAGGCTCCGGAAAAGAAACACGCTACATGTATTCTAACCCCAGCAGCCAGGATGAACTGGACCGTTTGTTTGGTA
>JACMLS010000661.1 GCA_014379485.1 Bacteroidia bacterium
GTTCGGGTGTTGTCCACCCGAACTGTGGGAATTAAAAGTTTTTAGATTTTTTGGTTTAAACGAATTATTTCATCCCGACAATTTGTCGGGACAACGACGCGACGAGAAAACGAAAAACAACAAACGAAAAACGAAAAACGAAAAACGAAAAACGAAAAACGACTAACGACTAACACCCAACTGCGTTTCAAGCAATTGTAATCCTTCTTCAAACGAATGCGGATCGTAACCTAATTCTTTTTTCGCTTTATCAATAATAAATCCGGTTATTGGAGGTCTTTGCGCGGGTTGTTTTATGTCAGAAGATTTAGAAGGGGTGATGAGTGATTTATCTAATTTCCAGAAATCAGCAATGCGATTTACCATCTCAAGTATATTCATAAAATCCTTGCCTGAGATATTATAAATTCCTTTTGCTTTCTTTTCCGCAATTAAAATACAGCCGTCAGCAAGATCTTCTGCCAGCGTTGGTGTGCGGAACTGATCATCAACCACATTAATTTTTTTTCCTTGTTCAAGAGAAGATTTTGCCCAGAGTACTATATTACTGCGGCTCATATTATCTACAATTCCGTAAACCAGCACTGTTCTGGCAATTGTCCAATGAATTTTGCTGCGTTGCAAAAGATTTTCTGCAGAAAGTTTAGATTCTGCATAATAGCTCAACGGATTCGGAATCTCTTCTTCGGTCAGCGGCCCTTTTGTACCATCAAAAATAAAATCGGTAGATAAATGAATCAATTGCGGAAAATAATTGTCGTTCTCATCCTGCAAATGCTGCAGGCCGTTTATTAAAAAGCTCACCGCCCTTACATTCATGTTCCAGCACTCTTCTTTTTGAGTTTCGCAGGCATCCACATTGGTCATGGCAGCGGTATTTATTACCACATCGGGCTTAAACTCGTTCAGCACATTTTCAACCTGCGTTTTATCGGTAATATCCAACGGAAAATATTCATACCCATCGTGGTTTAAGAGGCGGTTTGCACCCTTTGAGGTGGCAATGCACTTTATGCCCGGTTTATTAGCCAGTTTATATACTAATTTCTGACCCAATAAGCCATTTGAACCGGTAATTAAAATTTTTTTGTTCATACAATCTATTTACTAAATTCGTTTCTCCAAATATACTAAAACTCAGTGTATGCTCGATTCGCCCTTACATGAACAGCCTTTGCTCCGCTACAAGGTGGATATAATTGAAAAAGCCTTTCGTTCTTTTACAAAAACGGTAATGGTTGGTTTTTTTGACGAGAACATGAAAAAGGTAACTGAATTTAAGTTTGGTTATGTTTCAAACGAAGAGATTTGTGCCTGGATAGATGAAGGAAAAGACATTAACCTGAACGGGGCTTACATACTGAATTTTTCACTCACAGATTATCGGGTAGAAAAAGGGCTCGACGACAGTGTGTTCATTAAATTAAATAATTTCAGCGCCAAGAAAGCTTTTTTTGACTGTGATGTTAAAAGTGATTTTTCTTATGCGGAATTTATAGGGCCTAAAACAATTTTTGACGCGGCTATTTTCGGAAACGGTGGGGCAGATTTTAACCATGCAAATTTCGGCGACGGAGATACTTCATTTAAAAAAGGGAAATTCGGAAGCGGAATGGTCAATTTTCAGTTCGCAACATTTGGAGCCGGAGATACCAGTTTTAACGGCGTTTGCTTTGGCAACGGAAACGTTTCTTTTGTTAGCACAGATTTTAATAAAGGAAATGCAGACTTTAAAAACACTTATTGGGGAGATGGCGTGGTAGATTTTAAATTCGGGAAATTTTCTGAAGGAGACGTAACGTTCGAAAAAGCACAATTCGGGAGAGGAAAAAAAGATTTTAAAAATCTGGAATTCGGAGGTGGAAAAATTGATTTCAGACGTGTAGAATTTAACGATGGCGATGTTTGTTTTGACGGTGTGGAATTTGGAGATGGAAAAGTAAGTTTCAGGAGTTCCAGTTTTGGTCATGGCGAAATTACTTTTAAGGAAGCAGATTTTGCAATGGGAGAAGTTCAGTTTGACCAGGTGGATTTTGGTTCAGGTAAGGTTTCTTTCAACCAGGCCAAAGCAGATCACATGTCGTTTAAAAATTGTCCGCTGAATGCTTATATGGATCTGCGTTTTGCAAGTTGTAATCTTATTGAGTTAAGCAATACGGTTGTGCGCGATATTGTGGATTTAATGCCTGAGGATAACGAAATCCATTTAAAGGAATTGAATATTATTGGTATGCGTATTCTTGGAAAATTATTTATTGATTGGAAAAGAAACGACGTCTTTAACCTCATTTACGTTCAAAAAGAAACCACCCTTGAGCAAAAAGCTGAACAGTTTCGTACTTTAAAAGAGAATTTCCGTAACAATGGGCAATATGAAGATGAGGATAAAGCATACCTTGAATTTAAACGTTGCGAAAGCAAGGCTCATCTTGAAGAATCAATAAAAAAGGGTGGCTTACATAAACCGCTTGGCTATATCAATTACTATTTTCAACTCTACGTTTTTGATTTTGTGGGAAGATATGCCACCGATCCAACAAGGGTAATTGCAAACATGCTTATTTCGTGGTTTACTTTCTCAATCATTTATTATGTGGTTTCAGAACTTTTTCCAAAATTCGGTTACGTTGCAAGTACTATAGGTGCAGGTTTAGATGTAAGGCATGATCTCGGAAATTCCTTTTATTACAGTGGCATTACATTTTTTACAATTGGATATGGGGATTATTTTGCGATGGGATATTTAAAACCTGTTGCAGTTTTTGAGGGGTTTTCAGGTGTGTTCCTGATGAGTTATTTTACAGTAGCATTTGTACGCAAAATTTTGAGATAAACCCCGCCAAAAGACAGAAAGAATGTTGCGAAAGAAAACTAAATAAAAACCTTAAACATTATGGATTACATTGCAGATTTAATTTTTTCAAGCAGACTTTTCACCGGGCTTTTCATTTTTATTCTTCCTTGCATTGGAATTTATCTCGCCACCAGAAGGCCGTTTAAGAACAAAAAAATAAATCTCAGTTACAGAATTGTTTGTTGTGTAATGCCCTTTGGGATATTTGCAATACCAACATTTGCCCATTATGGTTTTGCCGACAGCTTTACTAACATGGGGGTTGGAAAGAGTACTATA
>JACMLS010000662.1 GCA_014379485.1 Bacteroidia bacterium
TAATAAATGCTGTCTAAAATTTCTTTCTGCTTTTCTTCTACAATTTCTTTTTGTCGCTCCATTTCATTTTTTTGCTGCGTAATAAGTTTGTTCTTCTTTTTATTGAGGCGTAAACTTCTGAAAACAATTGCGCCGAGAATAAGAACTATTGAAAGTCCTCCGATAATTAAATTGCGGACAACTTTTTGTTTTTCAATCTCCACTGCTTTTTTGTCGTTGTCTTTATTCAGTAATTCAATTTCGGTGTCCTTCTTTTCTACATCAAACCTTTTTTGCAATTCGCTTATGGCATTTCCTTTAAGTTCTCCGGTTATTGAATCGTTGAGTTGTACGTACTTCTTAAAATAGTAAAATGCATTGTTAATGTCTTTAATTTTTTCATACGCTTCTGAGATCTGTTTGTAATAATCCGGAAGATCCTGCCCGTTTTCCTGCTCTAAAAACGGAAGTGATTCTGACATTAATTTAATTCCTTCGACCGTTTTTCCTGACTTTACGTAAATGTTTCCTATGCGCCAGTTACACATTATTAAATTGTGTTCGTTACCTCCAGCTCTCTGAAACCTCATCCAGGCATCCTTGTAAAAATTTAAAGCTTGTTCAAGATCGCCCTGCTTGGTATAAATTGTTGCTTTCTGAAAACTGAGAACGCCGATTCGGACCTCGCTGTTCAATGGTGCCAGAATTGCATATGTTGTATCGTAATAGGCCAATGCATTTTTAAAATCAGATTTTTCTGCGTAAGATCTTGCAATTCCATCATTACTTGTAAGCAGGTAATCCATGTTGTTTTTTTGAAGAGCCCTCAATCTTATTTTATTGTAATAGTAAATGGCTGTATCAAAATTGTGCATTACAAAATGTGCGTTCGCAATGCCATCTGTAAGCTCCATATAAGAATCATTGGCCTGTACATCTTCTGCTATCTTAACCCCCTTTTTAAGATACTCAATTGCTTTGGCGTGGTCTCCTATTCGCATAAAAATGCTGCTAATGTTTTTGCAGGTATAACGTATATCTGCCAATACTCTTCCGCTAAAGCTTATCATATTTTTCGCCTGTTTGTCAAGCGGATTTTTTTTCAAATAATTATTTATGAAATCATTTGTTATTCTTTCTTTGCTTATGTTTTCTCCTTTAGCATTTACGTGGGCAATAAAACCATCGATGTTGTTTTCTGCAATGGGTTCAAAAATCCGTAAAGACTTCAGGTAATAATCAACTGCTTTTGTATAATTGAACTGCTCGCCAAAGTTGTGGGCGGTGTTGTTGTAAATTTCTGCCACAAGAAGTTTTGCCCACAATTGCTCTTTCTCCAGGTCTTTTAAGGCATATAGCGCAAGTTTATATTGTTCATGTGCCTGTAAAAAATCTCCTTTGTCACTGCTCACAATTCCAAAGTTCAGATAGCTTTGCGCAATTCCCGGAGCATAGTTCAGTTGTTTTGCTTCTTTTAATGCCGATAAAGAGAATATCAGTGAAGAATCCGGGTCCCCTTTCTCCCACAAATATTCAAGCGCAAGTTCGTTTTTCAGATTTATTTTGTCTGTGTCTGATGCAGCGGGAATAAGTTTTAAAAGCGAATCAATTTTGGGGAATTGAGATTCCTGCGAAAATATACTTCCTGAAAATAAACAGAAAAAAAGAAAAAACAGGAACTGAAAAATCCGGGGTTTCATAGAGGGAATCTGAATACAAGGTAGGAAAAATTTACATACCCAAACCTTTACTATTCCATACTTTCTTCTGCCTCTGAATTCTTAGCCATTTCCCAGCCAATAATAGCGCTTTTTCTTGCGCTGCCCCAATGATAATTTCCGATAAGGCCTTCGCTACGGATAACACGGTGACAGGGAATTAAAAATGCAACGGGGTTTGCGCCAACGGCAGATCCTACCGCACGCATTGCTTTGTTATTACCGATGCGACCTGCGATGTGAGCGTAAGTAGAAACTCCACCGAATGGAATTTTCAATAATGCTTTCCACACTTTTAATTGAAAATTTGTTCCTTTCACCAATAAATTAAATTTATGATCTGAGTTTTCAGGAGAAAATATTTGCTTCGAAAATTGTTCCGTGCTTGTTTGATTTTTTTTTATCGAAGCGTTTTCCCAATGAGATTCAAGTTCTGAAATTGTTTTTTCTCTTTCCTGGTGAGAAAAACTCATTGAACAAATTCCCCGTTCTGTATTGGCAATAAAACATTCACCAAACGGAGAATCGTGAAAACCGTATTCTATCTCAATGCCTTTGCCTTTGGTTTTAAATTCGTTGGGCGTTACAGATTCTATATTTACAAACAGATCGTACACGCGCGATTGAGCGGATAACCCAACTTTATCAGCAGCACTTATCAGGCTGTTTGTTTGCTGCAATTCTTTTTTCAGTTCTTCAATAGTTAAATACTGAAGAAATTTTTTCGGACTGATTCCTGCCCAGTCAGAAAACATGCGCTGAAAATGAAAGGGGCTTACATGAATGTGTTCTGCCACTTCTTCAAGAGAAGGTTGCTTTTTAAAATTTTCGGTAAGGTAGCGGATCGCTTTTTCTATTCTTGTATAATTAATACTGTTGTGCATAAGAGAAAATAAAATTACACAACAAAATTCAGATAATTAAATGGTTCAGGCAACCCGATTCTTGCTGACTTGAGAAAGCCGGCAAGCCAAAGCAATAAATGAGGTTTTTTGCATTTTACTTTTTATATTTGGCATAATCCCTTTATCGGGAAAGAGAAAAAATTAAAAATGAGTTCAGCAACACTTGAAAAACAGAACAACGAAGGTACAGCGGAGATCTACTCTTATATTTCCAGATTTCTTCCTTTGCTTCATCTTCCTGTTATCATAATAAATACTGTCACCTCGTCAGAGAAACTCATTACTTTTATTTTGAGTGTGGCTCTTCCCGTAATCGGGCTCACTATTCTCAAAATTTCTTCCAAGAAAAAGAAAAATCTTTCCTGGGTCATTGCTCTGCTCAACAGCACTTTTATTTTTTTTATTTGTTTTGTGTCAGGGAGTAAATCACCAACCTGGCTTACGGGCTTTACCTGGACTTTTGGTATGTTTTTTATTTTTACTGATTTTTTTGTTCAGTTTGCCTGGATTTTCTACGGGTTTGTACTTATTACCGTAGGCTCAGTGTTCGCCGGAAAAACGGCGATAGAAATTATATCCACCGATATAGCTTTACTATTTATTTATTTTATACTGAACCGAACATTCAATTTCCTTATGATCCTTAATAAACGCATCCTGGTTCAAAAAAGTAATATTGAAATTAAGAACAAAGAGATAATGGATAGTATTTATTATGCGCGGCGTATTCAGCGCGCACTTATAACCAACGAAAAGTATATTGAAAAAAATTTCAGGCGATTAAGAGAAAAAGGAAAGTGAATTTTTTCATTGGAATTAAAATTACACAACAGAAATCATTTTGTTGTATCGTTTGAGCAAACTGATTCTTGCGGTATTTTTTGGAAAACAAAACTGTAGTCAAACAATTGTTCAGCTAAATTTTATAATTATATTTGGATAACGTTGATCAGGCACCAAAATTGATCTGTTATAAAATATATGACAATGAAACGCATTTTCGCTTTTTTTAGTTGTGTTTTTTCACTGGTCGGCGGTTATACTCAGACAGCTGAAGAGTTGTATACTCAAGCCGAAGTGAAATACAAGGAGAAAGAATACAATGAGGCAGTGAAACTATATACCAAAGCCATTGATAAACAAAAGGACAGTTGTAAATATTTTGCAGACAGGGGCCGTACTTATGGCGAGTTGAAACTTTGGGCTGCAGCCCTTGATGATTATGACAAAGCTGTTTCACTCAGAAAAAACTATTGGTATCCTTATCAAGGTAGAGCTATTCTTCTGCAAAAAATGGGTAGGCACGAATTTTCCCTAAAGGATTATGATATGATGCTTAAACTTGCTCCAAGTGATGACATAAAAAAAGAAGTTTATATTAATAACGCTATGAATCATGCCATTTTAAAAGACCTCGATGCAGCGTACAATGATTGCATGAAAGCGCTGGAGATTGACAGCCTATGCGCGGCCGCTTACGCAAATCTGGGCAATGTAATGCTGGCGCAAGAAAACCCGGAAAAAGCTCTGGGCTATTTTCTTAAATCCTACAGGTTAGACTCTACCCACATTAGCATTCTTTCTGACCTGGGCTTCATTTATGGCAAGCTCGAAAAATACACTGAGGCCATATTATATTTAAACAAATCAATAAAAATGAATCCCGGAGAAGCGGTACCTTATAACAACCGAGGCTACGCAAAACTTAAAACCGGTGACCTTGAAGGAGCCTTGGAAGATGTCAATAAATCACTGAAACTGTTTCCGGAAAATTCATACGCATATCGCAACCGGGCATTAGTATATATTGAGCAAAAAAAATTAAGTAAGGCATGTAAAGATATGGAAGAGGCTTTGAAGTATGGATTTTCAAAATATTATGGAAATGAAGTTGAAAAACTATTACAACAGTATTGTAAATAAAATTCTTCCCTTAAACGGGCTGCAAAATCACGTCTTATCCACAAGATTATATCCCGCGCTTTCCAACGCGTTTTTTTCTTCGGGTGTGGCAGCAACAAGAATACATTCGCCCGCAGGTGGCTGAACCTGAACAGGAACGCCATTGGCATTTACCTCTAAAACCCATTCTTTTTCGTCGTAACTAAAGGCGGATTGTTTTTCAACGAGCTTTGCTTCGAGCACCTCTTCCTGAAAAAGTAAGGGATAAATGATCTGCATACGGATTATTTTGCAGCTAATTTAAATAAAAATCATTCTTAGCTGAATGAAAGCGGTTTTTTTCGATAAACTTCACAAAAAAATGCACAGAAGGAAAAATTCACTTTCTTTTCTTTAAAACTTTCTCAATGTATTTTTCCATAGGTAGCAATGCACGCTGAATTCTGCTTGCGTAGCGGATAGAATCGGTAACTTCTTTGTTCTTTGTTTCGAGTTCAATTTTCTGATGCATGATTTCTGAAGTGCGTTCTGCTACCTGTTGTTCGAGCAGTTCTTTTTGCGACTCAAGATATTTTTGTTTTTCTTTTTCCTGTTGCAGATTTTTTTCTGAAAGCTCTTCCACTTCTTGTAATTTACTTTCAAGTCTGCGGTTTGTTTTGGCAAAGTCACGCGCCAGGTAAACAGACATTGATAAGGGAATACTCATTACGGCAAGGATCATTAAAATAAGAATAAAATATTCTCCTGTAGATTTAAGGTCAAGCGCAATAAAGGTTCCATAGCCGAGCATGTTCCTGATAATTATTACCAGCAGAAACAACAGGAAGAACAATGACCCCGCACCAATAATACCCGCGCCTTCTTTTTTTTGTTTTAAACCGGATATCACAATGCTCAAAGAAGCGACTACGCAACTAAAAATATAACCGAAACTGATTAGCCCTGAAACGCGGAAGGAAAAAAAGTATTTTGAAAGTAATACAAAAGGTATGGCCGCCAGCATCCACCATACCACTTTACCCAATTTTGTAAATAACAAATAATAAAGCATGGCCACCAGCGAGCAGAAAAAGAAAGGCAGGCAGTAAAACAGGTCATAACCCATTTTCAGAGAAGTTTCCGGGTTGTTAACATGAGAAGCAATAGAAGGAATGATAAAAATTCCGGAAAGCAAAAAGACAAAAGCGCTGTAATACAAATTTGTTTTTTGTTTCCTGTAAAAAAGATAAAGTAAAAAATGCAGGAATGAAAGTGTGATGAAAAAAATTCCGAGTGAGAGAGTAATGCTGTAAGACAAATGCGATTTGTAGTTCAGCGACTCAAGTGCCTGCGATTCTTTTGCAAAGTAAATGGTAAACCCCGGAGAAAAATCGAAATAGTCCTCGTATAATTCCCTGAAGTTTTTGTTTGAATAACGAACGGCCAGTACATGTTTTCCGCTATACATTAAAGGAAGCGACAGAGGTATGGCGCGCAAGCTGAATTTTTTTTCCGCATCCACATTTCCCAGTGAGTGGATAAGCCTGCCATCAACATATATTTCAGCGGCTCCCGGGTTGTCAATCATAAAACTTAGCGGAACATTACTCAACGAAGTATCCAGAACAAAATGAAATCTAAGCCAGGCCCTGCCTTTAAAAATCGTTTCTCCTTTCTCATCAAAATCAAGACTGCTGTAACAGGTATCCCAGTACGCATCCTGAAAATCTTTTTGCGCCCAGGTTTTATCATCGCCGTTTTTAATGAGCCAAAGTTCATCAAGTGGCAACAGTTCTTTTTTGAAGGAAGAATCAGAAATAACAAATGGCTTTTGATTTTGTGCAGGAAGAAAGGTGCACAGTACTACAGAGGTAAAAAGGAAGAGGATTTTTCTTCTCATCTACCAAAGATAAAAAATAAAAGATTGAATTAACCGCATGAAAATGTGAGATACGGGCCATTGACTTTTTTTACCACAGAGTCTTGCAAACAGATTTTTTTACCGAAATAAAAATCAGGCAAAAAGCGTAGCTTTATAGTGTAATTCATTATAGCTTATGTCCATTTACGCAGTCGGAGATATTCATGGTTGTTTTACTGCCCTTGTAAGAATTTTTAATTCGTTGGAGATTGGGAAGGATGACAAAGCAATTTTTCTTGGCGATTATATAGACCGGGGCCACAATTCCAAAGAAGTGATAGAGTGGATGCTTGAGAAAAGCACCAATCCCAATTTTATTTTTTTAAAAGGCAATCATGAATTAATGATGTTGGAGGCCAGAACAAATTTTGCCCGTTTTTCTATTTGGCAATGGAACGGTGGCCACAAAGTATTGGATAATTATGGAATTGGTGATGAAACAGACTGGGTAAATAAAATTCCTGAAGCACATTGGAAATTCATAGAATCAACAAAAAAATATTACACCGTTGGTAATTTTATTTTTGTACATGCTGCGTTAGTGCCGGGTGTACCATTGGAACAGCAACACGATGATATTGTTTACTGGAAACACGCTGAAGTGCCGGAAATGTATAGCCAAAATAAAATTGTAGTGTGCGGACATACTTCACGTAAGAATGGGCAGATTGCCAATTTTGGTCACACTATTTGTGTTGATACCTGGGCTTGTGGCGGACAATGGCTTACTTGTCTGGATGTAACAACAGGTAATTTTTTGCAAGCCAACCAAAAGGGAGAGTTAAAGAAGGGCAAGATTGAAATAGGTTTGGATTAAAATTCAATTCGCGATTCATATATTTAGGAACGCAGATGACGCGGTCCCGATAACTATCGGGATAGCAGATTTTCACGGATCAAATTTGCTAAATCAGAAAACTCGTGCCTATTATTAATTGGCAGATCCCACTTCGTACATCCGTAAAAATTTCGCGCTTCGTAGATTTAATGCTTCGTATTCCCCTTATGAAAAGGTCGTGGGTGCCCTTTTTTTCCGAAAGATTTTTTTGGGCCTGAGCCTGTACCAGATGATTTTGTGGGAATAACAAAAGCAGGACCTTCGCCTAACTCGTCGGGTATTTTCATTTTCGGAACTTCTTTGCCAATGAGTTGTTCTATGCGAATTAGTTTTCTGAAATCTTTTTCGTTAATAAAAGTAACAGCGGTTCCATGAGATGCTGCTCTTGCCGTTCTTCCAATCCTGTGTACATAATCTTCCGGATCTGGCGGCGCGTCGTAATTTACAACCAGGTCAATTCCATCCACATCAATTCCTCTCGATAAAACATCAGTACCAATTAAAA
>JACMLS010000663.1 GCA_014379485.1 Bacteroidia bacterium
AGCGAAGTCGTAATAAAAGAAGAAAAAAGGGTGAGGAACAGCCTGTTTTCTTCTGATTTTTGATAATAACTAAGAAATTTTTTCTTATTATATTTGTATTCTAAATGTCCGCTAACCCATACAATGAGTTCAGACCTGGTGAATTGCTCGCAAAGATCGATTCGCCTGCCGATCTGAAAAAACTCACTGAACCCCAGTTAGAACAGCTCTGTAACGAACTGCGCCAGTTCATTATTGACCTTGTTTCTGTTAAAGGCGGGCATTTTGGCGCCAGTCTTGGGGTTGTAGAATTAACAATTGCCCTTCATTATATTTTTGATACACCTACTGATCAGCTCATTTGGGATGTTGGTCATCAGGCTTACGGCCATAAAATTCTTACCGGCCGCCGCGATAAATTTCATACCAACAGAAAATACAAAGGCCTGAGTGGTTTTCCAAAAAGAACAGAGAGCAATTTTGATACGTTTGGCGTGGGGCACTCTTCCACCTCAATTTCTGCAGCGCTTGGTATGGCGGTTGCATCGCATTATTTAAAACTCAACAAAAAACATCACATAGCTGTTATTGGCGATGGTGCTTTAACTGCCGGAATGGCTTTTGAAGGTTTGAACCATGCCGGCTCTACAAACTCTAATTTGCTGGTAGTGCTTAACGATAATTGCATGAGCATTGATCCCAACGTGGGCGCATTGAAAGAATACTTAACTGACATTACCACATCTCACACCTACAACAACGTAAAAGATGAAGTGTGGAAAATGCTGGGCAAATTATCTCAGTTCGGAAAAAGCGCGCAGCACATAGTTTCTAAAGTGCAGGGTGCTTTAAAAACCACACTTTTAAAACAAAGTAATTTATTTGAAAGTTTAAACTTTCGTTATTTTGGTCCGGTAGATGGGCATGATGTTGTTCGTTTAACAAAAGTAATGGCCGATCTTAAAGACATTCCCGGCCCAAAAATTCTGCACGTGCTTACCATGAAAGGTAAGGGCTATAAATTTTCTGAAGAAGGAAATCAAACACTCTGGCACTCTCCGGGTTTGTTCAATAAAGACACAGGTGAATTAATAAAATCAAAAACAACAGAACCGCAGCCGCCAAAATATCAGGATGTTTTTGGAAACACCATGGTAGAACTGGCAGAAAAAAATTCTAAAATAATGGGTATTACTCCCGCCATGCCATCTGGTTGTTCTTTAAATATTATGATGAAGGCAATGCCAGATCGTGCATTTGATGTGGGTATTGCAGAACAACACGCCGTTACTTTTTCTGCCGGGCTTGCAACACAGGGCTTAATTCCCTTCTGTAATATTTACTCTTCTTTTATGCAGCGTGCTTACGACCAGGTGATACACGATGTTGCTTTGCAAAAACTGCACGTTGTGTTTTGTTTAGACAGAGGAGGAGTAGTTGGAGCAGATGGCCCCACTCATCACGGCGTATTTGACCTTGCCTATTTTCGTTTCATTCCCAACATGGTTGTAAGCTCTCCTATGAACGAAGAAGAGTTGCGCAATTTAATGTACACAGCGCAATTAGAAAAAAACGCAGGTCCGTTTTCTATTCGTTACCCGAGAGGAAACGGAACTTTGGTAGATTGGAAAAGACCTTTTAAAGAAATTAAAATAGGCACCGCCAGAAAATTAAAAGAAGGAAAAGATCTTGCCATTTTAAGCATTGGTCATCCCGGAAATTTTGCATTAAAGGCCGCTGTTGATTTAGAAAAAGAAGGAATCAGCGCTGCAACTTTTGATATGCGTTTTGTAAAACCACTTGATGAAAAATTATTGCACGAAATTTTTTCTGAATACAATAAAGTAATTACTGTTGAAGACGGTTGCATACAAGGCGGATTCGGAAGCGCAGTAATTGAATTTATGGTTGACAACAATTACCATTCAGAAGTAAAACGCCTCGGCATTCCCGATGAATTTATTGAGCATGGAGAGCCTTCTGAATTGTGGGCTGAATGTGAGTATGATTCCGCCGCAATTTTTAAGGTGGCTAAGAAAATGTTTGAGACGGTAAGGGTTTAAACGCTTTGTCGTTCTCGGCTGCGCTCGAACTGACAAAGAATCTCCTTCGGAGATCACAGGCGGAAAACTCTTGTCAATTCGAGCGCAGCCGAGAATGGCAAGGGTATAGAAAATTCTTATTTTTGCCTCTCAATTTAATTTTCAGTCAATGCCTTTTTTTGAAAGCCTAAAATTAGTTCCTGAATCAACGATTGAAATCCATTCAAAAAGAAGTTACAAATATGCGTTTAGCTATTTGTTTTACGTTTACATTCTTCGTTGTTCTGATGAAACTTATTATACTGGCATCACTAACAATTTACAAAGAAGGTTCTACGGGCACAATAACAGTTCAAATGAAAAGAGTTATACTTTTAGCAGAAGGCCTTGTGAGTTAATGTATTTTGAAGAGTTTAAGTATGTAAAAAACGCAATTTCAAGAGAGAAGCAAGTAAAAAATTGGTCACAGAAAAAGAAGGAAGCCTTGATCTCAGAAAATTATGATAGACTGCATGAGTTAGCGGCTTGTCAAAATGAGTCTTCATTCATTTTTTATTCTTTAAGAATGTTGAAGAAGCGGAGTTAGAAT
>JACMLS010000069.1 GCA_014379485.1 Bacteroidia bacterium
CATGTATGGAAAACTCCTTCTCTCATCAGACACCGATTAATTTCGTTAATGCTTTGATTGAAAAAACATTCAAACACACCCGAAATTTTCAGGCCGCAAATTTAATCATTTATTTGAGATACAAAGGTTGGTTAAAACAGATTCATTACCTTGTGTGAAAGAAAAACAAATATTTCCAGTTATATTTATGCTTCAAATTCACACAGCAAGAATTTTCTAAACTTTCAAACTTTCTAAACCCAAATGAATCCCAAAGTAAAAGAATTTAACGAGTATCGCTCTAAAATGAACGACCTCATTTTGTCTAAAGACAACCTGGTAATTAAACGCCTCTACAATTTAGACACTAATACTTATGCTGCAGGCGCTTTGCCGGTTAAAACAAAAGAAATGCTGGGTCTTGTTGCCAGTATGGTGCTGCGCTGCGACGATTGTATTAAGTACCACGTAGAAAAATGTTACGAAGAAAAAATTACCACGGAAGAGTTGTATGAAATTTTTGCCGTAGCCAATATTGTGGGAGGCACCATCGTTATACCACATACAAGGCGGGCTGCTGAATATTGGGAGGCATTGAATGAGACTTCAGGTTAAACGTAAAGAAAACTTCCGGAATAGTTTTAGGTTTTCAGTTTACGGCCGTTGCTTCATTGGTTAAAAATATTTCTGTGATCAATTAAAAATACATTATGCCAATACACAAATTTTCAAGCTTCAAGATATTTGTTGGTTTTGTAAACTTTCTGATTTTGCTTGTTTTTATTTTTCCTAAACAGACAAAGGCCCAATTTGATTTTGATCCCGACTCTTTGATACTCCAGATCAAAACACTGCCTGATGATACGGTTAAATTAAAAAAAATGGCAAAGCTTTGTATTTATTATTTAATAACCGGACATTATAAAGAAGCAGAAAAATACACCTTAGAGCTGCGCGCTATTGCTAAAAAAACAAACAACAAAAAGGCTTTGGGGCTTTCTTATAATTTTATGGGTTCTATTTATGACGATAACGGAAAATACCCGGAAGCAATAGAGGCTTACCTTTCTGCTCAAAAACTTTTTGAAGAGGTGAATCATAAAAAAGGATTATCTGATCTTGCAAATAACCTTGGTCTGGTCTATTTTAACATACATGATTATGAAAAATCAAAAACTTATTTTGAAAAGGCAATAAAACTGATTAATGAAACAGGAATGCGACACGCACTTGATAACCCTCTTCATTCGCTCGGGCAAATTTATTCTGAGCAAAAAAATTATACAAAGGCACTTGAGTATTACAGAAAGGCACTGGCTTTAAGAATTGAATTTCAGAGGCCTGATGGTTTGGTTGGGTCTTACCTTGGAATAGGAAATATTCACGCGTTGTTAAACAACAACGATTCTGCTCTTTACTATCATACATTATGCTTAAAAGTTGCGAAAGAAATGAATGAGCCCAAGCAACTCGCCTTTGCTGAATCTGCTTTAGGCACCTCGCTTTTACACAAAAAAAATTATGCCGCATCATTAGACCATCTGAACAATGCGGAAAAAACAGGAAGAGAAGCTGACCTACTGGAATTATTAAGAAATGTTTACCGAGACCAAAGTGCTTTATACGAAGCAACCGGAAATACTGATAAGGCGCTGAAAGCGTACAAAAATTATATCAGTGCAAGAGACTCTATGTTCAACGAGGCAAATACAAAAAAAGCTTTGAGCGCTGAATTGAATTTTGAGTTTGAAAAAAAAGTTGCCATTTCAAAAGCAGAACAGGATAAACAAAACGCACTGCACAGCGAGCAAAGTAAACGCCAAAAAATTGTTATTGGCCTTGTTGGTGTAATTGCACTTGTAATTGCCGTTGTTGTTGTGGTAGTGTTGCGAAGCCTTAGAATAACAAAACGGCAAAAGAAAATAATTGAAGAACAAAAAAACCAGGTGGGCGAAGCATTTGAAAAGCTTCATGAAAAAAACAAAGAAGTAATGGATTCAATTTATTATGCGAGGAGAATTCAGAGAGCCCTCATTACTTCTGAAAGATACATAAACAAAGAATGGGAGAAAATAAAATCTTAACAATTTATTTATGAAAAAAACATTTTTACTGCTGGCCTTGTGTGTTCAATTTCTGTTTTCGTTTTCACAGACTAATTTTATTTTAAAGAAAGAGCTTACAAAAGCAGATTCGCTTTACATTAAAAAAGAGATCCGCGATCAGCTTTTTCCTTTCGGGCGAATCAGATTTGAGTATAACACATTGGATTATGAAAACACAATCAGAACGCAGGATGTGGTTTTTGACCAGAAAGCAATTACTGATTTAGAGAGCAAATTGAACGGGAGCTTTGATGATACAAAAACTTATTATGACCTTGCCTATGGATACAAACACATCTACAACTACAAAAAAGGAAATTACTGTCTTGATAAAGCCATGGAGAAAGCCGGGCCACAGCTCGCAGAAAAGCCTGACGATATAGAACTAAATCTGATTCTTGCAAAAATTTGTTTTTTAGGAAATCTGACAACTGAAGCGACAAAATATCTTGAGACAGTGATTAAAAAAGATCCGCATAACAAGGAGGCAAAATTGTTTTTAATAAGCCTTACATTTTCTGCCTCAGGTAGCGATGCGGCAATTGAGTTGGCTAAAAAAAACATTGCCTTAGAACCCGATAGCTCGTGGAATTACAGGATGCTTCCGCTTTTTTATCTTTCTAAAATTACGCTTGCATCTATGGCAATAAAGGATAAAATGAAACAGGCAGAATCCGTTAAAAACAAATCAATTGACGAGCTTGCGGACCTGAGCTTATTGAAAAACGCTTATAAAAGCCACAAAAAAGACAAACAATTCGAAACCACTTACCGCCTTGCAGAACTCTGTGTGCTCTTTGCAAAAGCTTATACCCTGTCCATGGC
>JACMLS010000008.1 GCA_014379485.1 Bacteroidia bacterium
AAAACAAAAACTCCGGGTGGTAAAAAAACTACCTTGCAAAAAGGAGATCAAAGCAAATCAGCCGCTCAAGGTAAGTTCAAGGCTTCACCTGCAAAAAAGGCAAAAGCGATGAAACACAAAGATGAGATAAAGGCTAATGCTGATAATAAAGAAGAAGCTAAGGATTATATACAGGAACAACATCAAAACAGTGGTGATGTTTCACAAAAAGATAAAGTAAAATCTCACAGAGCGGAGATAAAAGCAAAAGCAGGCAGCAAGGAAGAAGCGAAATCTAAATTGCAAAGAAAACACGAAAAAAATAAGACTGAATAATTAAGTTGGTTAAGGAGTGAAAGAAATCCTCCCTGAGAGATCAGGGGGGATTTTTTATGCGTGGTGAAATAAAAATGCTAAAAAAAGATACACCCATAAAAAATCGATAGTATGCCAATAGTTGTTTAATAATTTTAACCTCGAACGTTTTATTGGGTCAGAAAAAAATATTAAAGCTTTAACATTATCTGTTGTGTTTTTATGTGAACGGAAAACTGAAACAAGAAGAAACACAATTCCTACAGCCACATGTAGCACGTGCAATCCTGTTAAAATATATAAATACGAAACTGAAGGTGAACTTTGCAGGTCAAGGCCTTTCGACAACAAAGCAGACCAACCCAAAAACTGAAAAAAAACAAAAAGCACAGAAAAAAACAAAGCCAGCAACATTGATCGTTTTAATTTTTTAGGTTTATCTAGATCATACATTTTTAATGCTCTGCGCAGAAACAGACTTACACATAAAATGGCGCCTGTGCTTAACCAAAATACCTTAGGTAATTTAAATTCGATCCAATTGGAACCCATTGTAAAAATATAGCCATAAGATAACGCAAGAAATAAAACAACTATGCCCGCCAAAAGAAAATTGACAATTATAACACTGGGATTTTTAATGATTTGCCTTTGCCCTGAGGATAGATTTTTTGAGTTGGCCATAGTGCAAAATTAACACTGTATAACTATTAAAAGTTTAACTTTACAACTTTATACAACACATGAAAAAATTACTGATATTCTCCTTATTGTGCACTTTAGGTGTATCCCTTTTTGCACAAAACAGCTCTAAAAAGAATAAGAATCACTATTTTGTTTTTATTGATGATACCTCTTTTGTAGCCTCAATGCCTGAACAGGGTGCAACGTTGACAGCATTTTTTAAGAATGATACCCTTTATAAAATAAAAACATGGTTCGGGTTTAATTTTGGTGATGTTACCCGTGAATACTTTTATTGGAACGACACCCTAAGTCTAATATTAGAAACGCAAAAAATGTATGCATCCACTGCAGTTCCGAAAATCAACCCGGACTCCATTAAAGCGCATTATACCGGAAGGTATATCTTCAAAAAAGGGAAACTTACAGACATCTCTCAAAAGGGAAATTACAGTATTTCTGATACACCTTCTACCAAAGCTGAGACCGAGGCAACATTCATGATGCTCTCCGACAAATACAGGAAAGTAGCTTATGCGAAAGCCAAGAAAAAGAAAAACCGCACCAAAGTGACGGAATAAAGCGTCAAATCTTTGTATTTTAGCGCCTGTTAAATT
>JACMLS010000664.1 GCA_014379485.1 Bacteroidia bacterium
GCAACTGATACGTTTAATGAAGCAATTTGGCCCTTCATTGGAATTTTAACTGCCAGATCAGAGCGTTTAAGGTATTCGGGAGAAATGCCGCTGTCTTCTGCCCCCATTATTATTGCTGTAGGAATTTTAAAATCTGCCTCATAGATCATCGTATCCGTCTTTTCGTGGCAAGAAATGATCTGCAGGCCTGATTCTTTTAAAAACTCAATGGTGGCCTTTAAATTGCGTTCTCTGCAAACAGGAATGCGGTGTAAAGCGCCCGCAGAAGTTTTCATCGCATCGGCATTTACTTGCGCGCTGCCCTGGTCTGCAATAACGATCATATCTGCTCCCGCACATTCTGCACTGCGGGCAATGGCGCCAAAATTTCTTACATCCGTTACTTTATCCAAAACCAATACCAAGGGAATTTTTCCGCTTTCAAAAACATTGCCCAAAAGATCTTCTGCTTTGTAATAAGTAATTTCAGAGATCATGGCCACAACGCCTTGGTGATTTTTACTCGTAAGGCGATCTAATTTTTGTTGCGGAACAATCTGATAAGGAATTTCTCTGCCCTGCAATTCTTTTCTCAACTCATGAAAAAGCTGATTGTTCAGACCTTTCTGAATAAGAATTTTTTCAAGTTCTTTTCCTGCCTTAAGCGCTTCAATAACCGCCCTTGTTCCGAATATAAAATTATCAGCACTCAACGCCAAATTGTTTTAAGTGATGAATAGCATGCTTGTGTAAAAGGTGCAACCACTCGGTATAATTAAAATCGCCAAAAAAAGGATTCTGAATAATTGCTGTTGGATTCTGATGGTAGAAATTTATAAAAGAATTTATTTCGTTTTGAATTTCTTCTACTGCAAGTTCAATGTTTGCATGTCTCAACGGTGCAGGCTCTGCTGTCATTAAAGAATTTGGCGTTCCGGGTTTAAATTCTTTATCGCTCATGGCGAAAGCTTTAACTTTTTCAAGAACATGCACAGGAGTCTGAAGCGGTTCTTTTATTCTTCCCCAGCCAATGCCAATCGAATCGGTCATGTGCTCGATCATTCCTTGCGGAGATAATACACCCCAATTTCCTTTTTCTTCTCCGGTTAATTTTTTGAGAAGCGGAACGTATTCGTTTTTTAAAAAAGGTTCTTTATTCATGTCGCAAAATTAGTAAAAAAAAAGAGGGCGTTTTTTTGCCCTCAGTTTTTATTTTTTATAGTGAGTACTCAATTTGTCAGATCAAACGCAGTCGAGAACTTTTTTTGTCAGTTCGAGCGCAGCCGAGAACTATTTCCCTTCCTGCCCTGCCTCAATAGTAGTAGAAATCACTGCTTCACTTCCCCAATCAAAATTAAAATCTTTTGGGTTAAAGGTCACTTTTCCGTCAAAGCCTGCAATGGTTACTTTAGGCCCACCATCTCTTCCATCCATTGTTTGGGTGCCCATATAATTGAATTTCAATTCTACTGGTTTTATAATTCCTTTAAGTGTAAGATTACCTTTTGCTACATAAGTATATTCAGCACCCGCTTCGGGGTTCTTAGAAATTTCTGAAGCTGAAAAAGTAATTTTCGGGAATTTAGCCACTTCAAAAAATTGTGGCTTATCTCTTAAATGTTCGTCGCGCGTTGAGTTTTGTGTATTGATGGTTTTAACATCAAACTGCATAAAGATTTTGGTTGCAGCAGAAGAGTCAAAATTTACATAACCGCTGTCAATTAAAATGCTTCCGCTGGTGTTGGTAATAATGTGTACAACACTGAAACCAACCGAACTGTGGGCGCCATCAACATCAAACATTCCTTTTAATTCGCTCAGATCTTTTTTGCCTGCGTTGGCAATACTATCGCTGATGTTGGTCTTAATTAATTCTTCAGTAACAACTTTTTTATCCTCATCTCCGTTTGTTTGTATAGCGATGTAAGGAGCAATAACGAGAGAAACGATTGACATTAATTTAATTAAGATGTTCATAGAAGGACCTGAAGTATCTTTGAACGGATCTCCAACAGTATCTCCTGTTACAGAAGCTTTGTGGGGTTCTGATTTTTTGTACGACATTTCGCCGTTTATCATCACACCTTTTTCAAATGATTTTTTTGCATTATCCCAGGCGCCACCGGCGTTATTTTGGAAGATACCTAATAGCACTCCCGAAACC
>JACMLS010000665.1 GCA_014379485.1 Bacteroidia bacterium
GAGAATTAAAAAGGATGCGAAGATAACGAAAAAAAAATTAAGGCTTTATGATTTGCAGCATTGCGAACAGATTTTCGGGACATGGATCGAAACGTATTTCACAGTTCAGGAATAGTTTAAAAAATGTCGCAATCAGCCCCGAAGATTGTCGCTTTTATACCGCACGATTTTCAAAAAATGATGTTAAGATGATCCGGTGTTTCATCAGTGAGACAAATAAATTATGAATCGAGGAGAAAATTTATGATAAAATTAGTTTTAGGAATGACCGTTTCTGCTGTCGGTTTTGTTTGCGGACCGAATCATGAACTTGACTGGATGATGCGGACGAGGGACGAATCGGTAAAGGACTGGATTGAAAAATCTCTTTGGGAAGGCGGCGTTCATATAATGGGCAGTAAAACATTTGAAGGCATGGCTCCATATTGGGCAACTTCGTCTGACCGGCTTGCCGAACCGATGAACAAAATTCCAAAAGTTGTTTTTTCCAAAGGTGGTTTTGTTCATAAAACAAGTTATGGTGAGACAACTCAAGATGCTTCAGCGTGGGCGAATGCTGCGGTTGCAACCGACCTCGTTGCCGATATTACTGAACTTAAACAACAGGAAGGAAAACCTATTTTAGCTCATGGCGGGGCGAGCTTTGCTCAGGAGCTCGTAAAGCATGGACTGGTTGACGAATACAGATTTGCAATTCATCCGGTTGCGATAGGAAAAGGAATTTCAATGTTTGCTACAACGCCGCATCTAATAGACTTACAACTTGTAAGTTCCACTCCGTTTGCGTCAGGAGCTATTGTAAATATTTACGCGACGAAAAATGAATAGTACGGCAGTCAACAGGCGGTTTGGCAATATGGCGGGGCGGAGGAATATATTTTCAATAAACAAGTATTATAGCAATTGAAAAATATTAGAAACGAAAACTAAATAATTCAAAAATGGAAAGTCTAAACAAAATCGAGGTAGCTGCCAGAAACAAGGCTAACTATCTAAAAGCAAAAGAAGCATTTAATAAGAAACAAGTAGATCAGTGTATTCTTTTTTACGCTTTAACTCATGAAGTTAAATCAAAACAGAGTGAAAAAGGGCGGGAAGGAATTAAAAACTTTTTAGAAGGCCTGCACCAAAGTTGGGAAGACATACAGATTACAGTTGAACATGCGCTTGCAGAAGATAACTGGGTCATGGGAAGAAGTGTTGCGACCGCGACACACACAAAGGTAGTTTTAGGCGTTCAGCCGACACACAAAAAGATTACCGCAACTTTTTGGGACTTACACCTCTTTAACGAAGATGGTTTAATTATTGAAACGTGGAACTTAATGGACAACCTGGCAATAATGCAGCAAATCGGACTTCTAAAATAAGTCGAACGAATAAAAACAACGTTCCGCTAACAAGGAGTTTGCGATAGCGGGAGTTACCAAAACAGCTCGTTTACACAGATTTTCTAAAACCCTCTAAAACTCAGGTTTAACATTCTCTAAATTTTCATTAATGGA
>JACMLS010000666.1 GCA_014379485.1 Bacteroidia bacterium
CTATCCTTTCAACACAGACTCCATGCGTTTTTATTCCGAGGCTGTTACAGCAGTAGGTGCTTATGCCTGCGTGCAAAATTTTTACAAATTCAAATCCGATCTCGGAATAGGCCTTACCGTTTTTGGCGAATACAACAAGCAACGCTACCTTTTTGGAATTCGTGTGGAATTATTCTTCTCCGGCGCCTTTAGGGGTGATAAGAGACGGAAGATTGAGAATTGAAATGCTAGAGGGAAAAATTCCTAAAACCCTTTTCGTATCTTCGCCTAAGATTTTCATAGCAACTAATTAAACGAATTTTTTTTCATCCCGATAATTTATCGGGACAACGTTCGCAACGGGAAAAACGAAACAACAACTAACGAAACAATTTTTATTCTGTGAGTACTAACGACGAACAACAAACAAAGAAACGCATCGCAGTAATGGGTTCCACCGGTTCCATCGGCACGCAGGCGCTTGACGTGATTCGTGCAAACAAAGATCATTTTACTGCAGAAGTTTTAACGGCTGGTTCTAATTCAGATCTATTAATAAAACAAGCACTCGAGTTTCAACCAAACGCTGTGGTGATTGCTGATGAAAAAGAATATCAGAAAGTAAAAGAGGCTTTGCTGCCGCACGATATAAAAGTTTTTGCGGGAGAAAAATCGCTGGTGCAGATCGTAGAAATGGAAAGTATTGATATGGTGCTCGCTTCTATTGTTGGGTATGCGGGACTTTCTTCAACAATAAACGCTATCAAAAATAAAAAACCAATTGCTTTAGCGAATAAAGAAACGTTGGTTGTTGCGGGAGAAATTGTAACACGCACCGCACTGGAAAATGCTGTAAATCTTTTTCCGGTAGATTCTGAACACAGCGCAATTTTTCAATGCCTGGCAGGAGAATTTCACAATAAGATCGAAAAAATTTATCTCACGGCAAGCGGCGGCCCATTTCGCGGAAAGAAAAAAGATTTTTTGCAGAACGTAAAAAAAGAGCAGGCGCTCAAGCATCCAAACTGGAGCATGGGCGAAAAAATTACAATAGATTCTGCTACCATGATGAATAAAGGTTTGGAGATCATTGAAGCAAAGTGGCTCTTCAGTTTAAAAAAAGAACAGATAGATGTAATCATCCACCCACAATCAATTATTCATTCTATTGTACAATTTGAAGACGGAAGCATGAAAGCGCAAATGGGTTTGCCTGATATGAAACTGCCCATTCAGTATGCATTCACTTATCCGGACAGGATCCCTTCTTCTTTTCCGCGTTTCGATTTTTTAAACTACCCGCAACTCACATTCGAAAAACCTGATCACGAAAGTTTTCCGGCCATACAAATGGCTTTAGACTGTTTGCAGAAAGGAGGCAATTTGGCCTGTGCTTTAAATGCGGCTAATGAAATTGCAGTGCATGCTTTTTTGCACGATAAAATTTCTTTTTTGGATATAGCAGCTACAGTAGAAAAAGTATTGGGAAAAATTAACTTTGTTCAGTCTCCATCGATTGAGACCCTGATGGAAACGGATAAAACGGCAAGAACGCTGGCAAAGGAAATTACCGGATAAAATGGGGAATAGGGGATAGGCAATAGAGAATAGGGAACCTTTCGCCAGTATAATCTTCCCTATTGCCTGACCCCTATTCCCTATCTCCTCTCAACCCCAAGCTATTCAGAGGAAAATGCTACCTTTGCACCTTAAATTTTTATTATGGGCGTACAGTTTGCGCAGTTGTTACTCACACTCACCATCCTCATCGTTTTGCACGAAGGTGGTCACTTTTTTTTCGCACGTTTATTTAAAACAAGAGTAGAAAAGTTTTACCTGTTTTTCGATTTCCTTTTTCCAATTTCTACCTTAATGAAATTTTCTCTTTTCAAGTTTAAAAAAGGAGATACTGAATACGGTATTGGCTGGTTTCCATTAGGTGGTTATGTGCAGATTGCAGGAATGGTGGATGAGCAAATGGATACGGAGCATTTGAATAAACCGGCAGAACCCTGGGAATTCAGAGCCAAACCAAGGTGGCAGCGCATGCTTATTATGATGGGCGGAATTATTGTAAATATTATTGTGGGAATTTTAATTTTCTGGATGACCAACTGGTATTACGGTAAAACATATCTGCCATTAGAAAATGTAAAATACGGAATTGCCTGCGATTCTCTGGCATTAACAATGGGATTTCAGGACGGTGATAAAATTGTAACGGTTGACAATAAAAAAGTTCGTGATCTCAATCACGTAATAATAGATATTATTCTTGATCAGCCAAAAGCAGTTCAGGTAGATCGCAACGGTACTATTGTAAATATTCCGATCAAAGAAGAATTCATCAGTAAATTAATTAAACAGCGCAAGGCAGGATTTATTTATCCGCGCTTTCCGAGTGAAATTGATTCGGTTATGGCAAAATCACCCGCTGAATCCGGAGGTCTGAAAAAAGGTGACCGTATTATTGCTGTGAATGGACAGGTTATTGCATTCCATTCGGATTTGCAGCGCTTTACGCACATTAAAAGTAATAAGGGTAAACAAGCTGCTTTTACGATTATAAGAGGTAACGATACGATAGAAAAAAGTATAAAAATTGATACCAACGGAACAATTGGATTTTTTCCGAACATAGATAAATACCTTGAAGACAAACATGAGTCATTTACGTTTATCAGCGCATTGGGTGCAGGATGGAAACAGGCCACAGAAACAATTATTCTGTACGCAAAAAATCTTAAAGTAATTTTTACGGTAAAAGATGCGCACAAACAAATCGGTGGTTTTTATTCAATGGCACAGGGCTTTGATACCGAATGGAACTGGCCTGATTTCTGGCAAAAAACCGGATTTATCTCTTTAGTGCTGGCTTTCATGAATTTTCTTCCTATTCCAATGTTAGACGGAGGGTATATTTTGTTTCTTCTCATAGAAATGATCTTGCGCAGAAACATTCCTGAAAAATTCATTTACTACGCCAATTATGTAGGCCTTGTTTTAATTATGGCTCTCATGATCTACGCCAATACAGACTGGCTCAGGTTTTAAACCTTGCGCTGTTAGCTTTAAAATTTGTTAATTTTCCTTTAGGGAACGATTTTTGTAACTTTACAGAAGTGATCTCGTTACAAATGGTACACAAGATGAAAACAAAATTACGTTCCAAAAAAACCTTCTTAGCGCCATTGCGTCTTAGCGAGAGATTAATTGTGTCCCTCCTTTTCGTTTTATTTTCCGGAGCAATTTTTTCTCAGACAACTATCAGCAACGACACCGCAAAAAAATCTGTCTTCGCAACCAATCCCATTACCACAAAACATAAAATTTTAGTGTTGCCCTTCAACAATAAAATGTACATGAGCGAAATAGATCATGTAATAAATGCAGAAACAAAACAAAATCAGAAAGAAATCCGCTGGGGCTTTAAAGACGGAATAGATGAGCAGTTGTGCAAAAAATTAAAATCTAAGTACGATGTGGTTTCTTTGATTGAAGATACCGTAAAAAATAAAAAAGAAATTGGGATGGTTATTGCCGGTGTAAATTATTCTTACGATAAAGTTCCGGTACAGGAAAAATACAAAGCCCCTAAAAGTGATTACAAACAGGAAAATCAGGTAAAGAAAGGGCAGATCGCAGACGAAGTAAATTACGATGCGCGTTTTATGAACGCAAAGATCCGCGATAAAGAATTGCTGACCAGCCTGAACAAAAAATATAAAACCGACGTGTTTGTTTTTGTAAACGAATTAGATCTGAAAGCGCCCCCAATGGTAAACGGAGATTTGGCGGCTGACAAAAACAGAACGGCGGTAATTCATTACACCGTCTTTAACCTTGCCGGAAAAGAAATTAATTCTGGCACAGTAAGCGTTAAATTTCCGAAGAACGCAAACAGCCCCGATAAAATTTCTTCCTCTTACATTTCAAAAGCCATGGAAGAAATTGCAGCACGTGTAGATAAAGCGCTCAATCCTCCATCGTTGGTTACCGGTAAATAATTTTCCGCCTTTTTCAACCACAATAGAAACAATAGAGCACATAGAATAATTTCTCTATTGTGTTCTATGTTTCTATTGTGGTTCAGAAGAGTTTTCGCTCTACCCACTTCAGGTAGTAAAAATGGCCGCGTGAGTTTTGGTGATAAGGAGTTTTTTCGTAGGCCAACAGTTTTTCTTTTATAGCAGTAAGATTTTTTTCTGAAGGTTTTTGAATTTGCCTTGTAATGAAATTTAAAAAAGTTCTCTCAAAAGAATCGGCTGAATGTGTTTTTGAAAAATATCTTTGGGCTGAGCGGATTTTGTTTTCTGCAAGTTCTTCTTCGCCGCTTTCAAAAAGCAAAACAATTTCGAGCAGCAAAGCATAATTGTAGTAATGCAAAATATCTTTACAGTTTTCATTTTGCAACATACGGTACAACCATTTTTTTGCTTCCTTAAAATTATCATTCAAAAAACCGGAGATAGAAGAGTAGTAAAAAAAACTCAGCAGCTTTGCAGTGCTCATTTTTGAAGCTTGTGTAAGCACCAGGTTTTCGTTTTTGTCTGAAAAGGCAACAGCTTTTTCATATTCCTCCCGCATTAAAAAATACACAACGCCCCAGATCAGCTTTTGCTCTGTTTTCAAAGGTTTATTTCCCTCGCACTCAGCGTGAATTTTTTCTAATTGCAAAAAATATTTTTCGAAAAGAGAAACATTGAAAGCATTAAAAGCAAGATTTAAAATGTTTCCGAAAATGAGTAATTTTTTGCGGGGGTTCTTGAGCTCTTTTCCTTCCAGGTTTTCCAGTTGCCTGATCTTGTAGTGCAGGGCTTTTTCATGATCGCCCCAGGTATTGTAATACAAACAGAGCGTGGTAAAATAAGAGTCAAGATTTTCGGGCAGAATTTTATCTTCTCTTTTTTCAAGACTCGATTCCCTTATAAGTGCATACACTTCTTCTTCATCTTTTTTTGATTTGATCATTTCATTTTTATACACCCAGTTCATAAGAGTGTTGTTTACCCACATAATACTGTTGTAATCGCTCATTAGCTGCAACAACCTTGCTTCTTCTTCAAATAAAGGAATGCAATCTTTTTGCCGCATACTCAGATAATCAAATTCAAGTTTTAATACCTGCAGCATGTGTTTGTTCAGGTTGTTTTTCTTTGCAAACTCTTTAGTTTTTTTTAAATGTTTTTCAAAAGCACTATTCTGCGTTTTATCAAACAGAATTTTTAAAACAGAAATAAGTTTGTTCATTTTAATCTCAGCAATATTTTTTGAATGAAATGCCGCAAGAGAATCTGTAATGGATTCAAAAAGATAATTTTTGAGTACAGCAAAATTTTTCAGAAATTTTTGGTTCGCGAATTTTTTCAGAATTTTTTCTTCCTCATAGTTTTCCTGTTTACAGATCTCATCAAACACCAAAACATAAACAGAATCCCCGAAAGCAGATGCGCGCTTTTTGTAGTAACCTTTTTCGTTACGGCTCATCGATTTTATCAGTTCATACAAAGGTTCCATGTGCGGTTTCAAAAGCTAAGATAATGAATTTATAATATTCTAATATTCAGGTAGTTAATATCGTTTGTGACTTGATCAAAACCATCAAAAATTCAACGAATTGCATTGTTGTTTGTGTTATAATGATTGAACTTGCTTTAAAATTAAAAACGACTAAAACCGCCTCCGCAAGGCTACTGCGGCTAAAACATGAAAAAAATTCTACCACTTATTTTTTGCGTTTGTCAACTAATCTTGTCAGCGCAAAGCTATAATCAGACGCTGCTCTTTGGAACCGGAGAGTATGACCCAAACGCAAACTGGCACGGAATTTTACGAATGGATAACAGCCAGACCTACAACAGTGGTACAGCTTTAACGCAATATACGCCTGATGGAGTTGTACCCATAAAAAGTTGTTATGACAGTACTGTGTTTTTAAATTTTGCTCACGGAATGTATTATCATAACTCAGCAGACAGAATTTACCTTTCTACTTTATTCACCAACCAAACAAACACACTTACAACAAACACGCTTACTGCTGTGGGCTCTATTGCGGTTTTTGATAACGGTTCTTCTATGAACGGAGCAACAAGTCCCACACGTCATATTTTTGGAAGCAACACAGGCCTTACTCAACCACACGGATGCTGGTTAGATGAAAGCCGTGATATTTTATATGTGGCAAATACTTTTGGTGGAAATATTTTGGTGTTTGACAATGCAAGCACTATTGATGGAAACGTGGCGCCCAACAGAACCATTTCTTATTCTACTATGGGAAAGCCTGTTTACATTTTTTGCGACGAAGCCAACGACCGGATTTTTGTTACCTGTATGAACATGGGCGCGCCTCCGGGTGTGTTGCCTAAGGTAGTTGTTTACAATAACGCATCAACCTTAAGCGGAACAAGCCAAACCCCATCTGTAACAATACAAGGAAGCAACACACGGCTCGGTTTCAGAAATCCAACAGTACATAATTGCTGGTACAATTCTACAAACGGAATTCTGGCTGTGGGTCATCACACCCACGAGTTATTAATGTTTGACCTGAATAGTTTAAATTTAAATCCAGGTACACCCAGCGTAAATAATTTAAGCCCGCGTGTAATCAAGATCAATGAAATGGTGAATGATCTGGACACGATCAATCATAATCTTTATGGATTTTATTGGGATTTGGCAACCGATACCATGTATGTTTCTGACGGTTGGAGCGGATCTGCACCCGGAATGCAGGGAGGTCCGCAACCTGGTACCGCAAATAAAATCAGAGTGTTTGGCAATGTAAGCAGTGCGGCAACAAGCGGCATTGTAGCTCCGGCCAGAACAATTTGCTGGAGCAATTCAACTTCATACTGGCCACCGCAACCTGTATGGCTTAAAAAAATTTCTACCTCGGGTATAAATGATGTTTTTAATATTCATTCTGATGTTTTTATTTTTCCAAATCCGGCAACAACTATTCTCACGGTTTCATTAAGCAATCTTAAAGGGAAGAAAACCGAGTGCAGAATTTTTGACCTCAGCGGAAAACTACTTAAATCAGAAATTGTAATTCCCGAAGATGAAAAACAAAACATAACGCTGAATATTTCTGAATTAGCTGATGGAGTTTACTTTGTGAAAGTGAAAGCTGAGGCGGGAGAAAGAACCATGAAATTGTTGAAGTATTAACCTGCCCATGAACCACTCCGTCCGGGGGTGTTCATTGCAAAAAATAAAGAAAATGCCACTAGAAATGCCATCCGTAATTGATTAAAGAGGCGTAAGACCAATATCTTCATTTAACATATCCCCAACTTTGTTTATTTCAGAAAATGAGATGAGGCAGGGTTCATTTCCCCAAAAAAAATGCAATATTTGCATAACTATCAAAGGGTAAATTTATTTTCTTTCCGATAATTGGATAAACATTCTGGTTTTATCCGTCAAAGTTATCATAATTGTCAAAATGAAAACATAAGTTACATTTAGACAACGATGTAAATCTGACCTTTAATCTGCTGAGAACGGAGATGAACTTAGGATTAAATATTAAATTGGCCCGAATAGCTAAAGGCTGGAGTCAGCAGGATCTGGCTGAGAGGATACATAAAACAAGGCCTCTCATTTCTCATATTGAATTAAGCGGCAAAGTCAATACCTATACCCTTACGCGTATTTGTAAAGTTTTGAATCTTGATATTACTGGGTTTGAAAATGGATTTTCTGAAAGCGTGATGCCTTTTTTTCCTGAGAGCGTTAATCCATCACTGTTAAAACTTAAAATAGAAAAACTCGAAGACGAAATAGAATTGCTTAAAGAATTAGTGGCTACACAAAAAGAGGTGATTGCCGAACTCAGAAAAAAGCGCTTGTCAAGAAGAAAATAATTCTCTGTAACAGGCGATAAAAAATAATACAAACCACCCAATAAAAAACCCCGGATAATTTTTTTCCGGGGTTTTTCAATATATGATTTTCTTATTGCTAATGTTTTTTACGGGCAAACACATCATTGCCGCGTCTTCGTGTTTTTTCGCGTTTTCGGTTTTGTTTGCCAAGTTTTGATTCGTGCGATTTTTTTCCGTTTGTGCGATGTCTTTTAAATAATGCGCGGTCTTCGTTTTTCTTTGCAGGTTTTGTTTTTCTTAACGATGCGTTGCTGGATTTTCTTCCGCCAAAGATACTTGAGAGAAAACTTTTTCTGCCTGAAATTCTGTTACCTGCAAAAGAATCTGCATTTCCTTTACTGTGTGCTTTTTTACTGAAAAGCCCGCCAGTACGTCTTGAACCTTTTTGATTTTTTCTTTCTTTCTTTTTTCTTCCGAAAGGATTGTGATCTTCTTTAAAACCTTCTTTGCGCGTTTTTCTCTGCGCCAATGCAGGCGTTGCTGAGATCAGACCCAGTAAAAGAAAAAATATCCAAAACCTCCTCATGCTCGCAATTGTTATGTTTTCAACACTACCTAACAAATATATTTCATTATTATTGAAAAGTCAAGCCCCTTTTTTGATTTTGAAAAAGGTTTTTAACAGGAGTAATTAACAATCCGGCATTGCAAGGGGGCCGGTTTTTTTTGCTTGGGTCAATCCAAAAAACCCATAAAACCCAAAAAATTATTGATAAAAGCCTCCTTTTGCTATTTAAACGTAAATTTGACCTCAAAGTTGCAGGCCCCCAAAATCGATATTAAGAGCTTTTTAAGCGAGTCAGAAGGTTTTCCACTGATTGATGTGCGGTCTCCGGCCGAGTTTGCGCTGGGTCATATTCCTGACGCGCAGAACATTCCTTTGTTCGACGATCATGAGCGTGCAGAGATAGGAACGCTTTACAAAATGCGCGGAAAAGAAGAAGCTGTTGAACGCGGGCTGGAAATTGTTTCGCCAAAACTTGCCCTGTTTGTTCGTGCTGCAAAACAAATTTCTGCAGAGAAAAAAGTTTTTGTTTACTGCTGGCGCGGCGGCATGCGTAGTAATAGTTTTGCCTGGTTAATGAATACGGCGGGTCTTAACTCTACAGTTCTTGAAGGTGGGTATAAAACTTTTCGAAATCATGTATTAAGTTATTTCGATAATAAATTTGAGTTGGTATTGATAGGGGGCCCCACCGGAAGCGGGAAAACAGCAATATTAAAAGAGCTTGAAAAAAAAGGCGAACAAATTCTTGACCTCGAAAAAATTGCAAGGCACAAAGGCTCTGCTTTTGGTTCTGTTAACGAGCTCCCTCAATTACCACAGCAACAATTTGAGCACGGCCTTTTTCTTGAATTAAAAAAACTCGATCTCACTAAAACGATCTGGACAGAAGACGAAGCATTTTCTATTGGAAGAAACAAAATTCCGTTTGCACTCTGGAAACAAATGAAACAGGCACCCATTTTAAAAATTGAAGTCCCGTTTCAGGTCCGTGTAAATCGTTTGGTAGAAGATTATCGCACCACAGATACGGAACTTTTAAAAAAACCAATTCTTGCCATACAAAAAAGACTGGGCGGTCTTGCCACAAAAGAAGCGCTTGAGTTTTTAGAAAAAGGAGAATTAGATAAAGTTGCTGCCTTAGCCCTGGTGTATTACGACGAAGCCTATCAGCACGATCACAATAAAAGAGAAATGAAAAATATTTTTTTGGTGGAGACTGAAACGGGAGACCCGTTGGAGAATGCAACGAAAATACTGCAAATGAAAAAATCCCTGTCAATTTCCTGACAGGGATTTTTATTACTTAATAATTTATTCCTTTTTACTTTTTTTTATCAGGCTTTACTCACTTTCAGCTTCATTCCCACATTTATTTTTGAGCTTGATTTCATTTTGTTCAGCTTGGTAAGTTCATCTACACTCATTCCGTATTTCTGAGCGATCTTAAAAAGATTGTCGCCTTTTTTTACGGTGTACGATGCAAGAACAGGAGTTTTGGTTCCCTTAGCATTTTTTTGCGCGGTGTTTGTGTTTGTATTGGCGTTTTTATTTTCTGCTACTGTGTTCTTGTTCTGATTGTTTTCTGTTGGAACTGTTTCAGGATTTACAGGAGTTGCACTATTTTCTTTTACATACAGCACAAGTTTTCTGCCTGGCTTTAAACCTTTTTTAGGATTTACATAATTCCATGTTTTAAGATCTGCTACACTTACACCGTATTTTCTTGCAATGGTGCTTAGTTTTTCGCCTTTCTTTACCACATAAGAAATTTGTTTTTCCTGCGGTACGTTGGTTTCCATTGCAATTTTTTTCTGATCTTCATTAGAGCGGATCTTTGCATAGATCTCTTCTTCGTTAGTTACAAATTTTCCGATTTTGGATTTTGGTAAGGTCAGAGAATATCCGCCACCCGGTATAATTCTTTTTCTGTAAACGGGGTTAAAGTATTCTACCTCTTCAACAGTCACATCCAAAACTTCTGTAAGTTGCTGGTAGGTAAGTGGTTCGCGCAGAACAACGGTATCAATTTCAAAAAAAGTTTTCTTTGGTGTTGCAGAATATAAATTATGTTCCTGAGTATAATTCATAACGTAATTTGCAGCAATAAATGCGGGCACATATGCTTGTGTTTCTCTCGGCAAATACGGACGAATTTCCCAGTAGGTTTTTTTACCACCGCTTCTGCGTATTGCTTTGTTAATGGTTCCTGGTCCGGCATTATATGCAGCAAGTACCATTTGCCAGTCGCCAAACATTTTGTAAAGGTCTCCTAAATATTCTGCAGCGGCTGTTGTTGCTTTGTAAGGATCGCAGCGCTCATCTACATAAGAATTTACGCTCAGTCCGTACATTTTTCCGGTCTGGTACATGAATTGCCAAAGGCCCATAGCTCCTGCTCTTGATTTTGCGTTTGGATTTAAAGCACTTTCAATAACAGCGAGGTGTTTTAATTCCAATGGCAAATTGTATTTATCTAAAATTTCTTCGAACATAGGGTAATACAATTGAGAAATGCCCATCATACGTTCTACACTTCCGCGTTTACGCATAGTGTACAATTCAATATAACCACGCACTTCAGAATGATATTGAAGATCGAACGGAGAAACTGCATCTAATTTTGCACAGCGGGCTTCAAAAACAAAATCATCAAACATGGGAATTGAATCTGCCGCATAATGATATTTATTTGTTTTTGGATACGCAGGTTTTGAAAGTGCATTCATCAAAACTTTTTTGTTGGCAAGACTATCCAACATAGCGGCAATAGGATCATCTGCCACAGCAACCTGGGCACCCGCATTAAAAACAACCACAACGCTTAGCACTGCAGCAGCTACAATTCCCTTCAATCTTTTCGTTAGCATGGCTCTGTTTTTAGTTTGTTACTACTTAAACTTTTCCCTCGTCCCTTCTGATTATATCGCAAAATCCGACAAATGGTTACATTTAAAGGCTAAACGACAGCTTACAAGTATAATAAACGAAATGTAAAAAAGAAAATATTTATAGCAGGCTTTTCAACCCTTTAATGTGGAAAAAGGTTGTTTTCAGAGGAAAACAGCTGAAATAAGAGATGTTAAAAAGGAAATTTCTCTTCGAAATTTTTGGAAAAGCCCAGCAAAAGAGATTCTTCAAAAGGTTTTGCCATAAATTGTATGCCGTACGGAAGGCCAGTATTGGTGCGGCCTGCAGGCACACTAATGGCCGGAATTCCGGTAAGATTTGCCTGAACAGTAAAAATATCTTCTAAATACATCTTTATCGGGTCGGCAGAATTTTTGCCGAATTCAAATGCGGGTCCGGGTGTGCTGGGTGTTAAAATAATATCGTACTCATTAAATATATTTAACGTTTTATCGCGCAGCAAACGCCTTACCTTTTGCCCTTTCGAGTAATAAGCGTTGTAATATCCGGCGCTTAAAACAAAAGTGCCCAGCATAATTCTGCGTTTTACTTCTGCGCCAAAACCTTCTCCACGAGATTTTTTGTAAGTGCTTTCAAGATCTGTTGCGTTTTTACTTCTGTGTCCGTAATGCACTCCTGAAAAACGCGAAAGGTTGCTCGATGCTTCTGCTGTAGTTAATACGTAATACGCTGGCACCAAATAATCCAGGTAAGGAAAATCTACACCCTCAACGGTGTAACCATCTGCGCGGTATTTTTCAATCACCTCATTCATCCGTTTTTTTATTTCCGGATCTAAACCATCCGACTCAAGACAATCTTTCAGATAAGCGATCTTTGGTTTGGATGAATATTCTTTTATTTCTTCAGAATAAGACGGAACGGGTTTAGAAGAAACAGTACCATCATGCTCGTCTTTGCCGGCCATAATTTCTGTGATGATGGCAGCGTCTTCTACGTTTTTTGTAAGCGGACCAATTTGATCGAACGAAGATGCGTAGGCAATTAATCCCCAGCGCGAAACTCTTCCGTAAGTAGGTTTAAAACCAACCACACCGCAAAAAGATGCGGGCTGGCGAATGGAACCGCCTGTATCAGATCCTAAACCAACATGCGCCATTCCGGAAGCAACTGCAACGGCAGAACCGCCTGATGACCCACCGGGAACGCATTTTTCATTTACAGAATTCAACACATTTCCAAAAGCAGAATTTTCGTTTGATGAGCCCATTGCAAATTCATCGCAATTGGTTCTGCCAATAATAATAGCATCCTGCGCAAGCAAACGCTCAACTACAGTTGCATTGTAAAGTGAAGTAAAATTGTCTAATATTTTTGACGAAGCAGAAACCTTGTGGTCTTTGTAACAGATATTATCTTTAATAGCAACAATAACGCCTGCAAGCTTTCCAGCTGTACCTGCTTTTATTTTTTCGTCTACAGTTTTAGCTTTTGCGAGAGCAGAATCTGTAAACACTTCTAAAAAAGCGTTGAGGTTTTTTTTCTCTTCAATGCTGTTTAGTGATTGCTGCACGAGTTGTTCACAGGAAATTTTTCCGGAAGCAAGATCTGCCTGTAAATTTTTAATGTTTGAAAAAGTATGCACCTAATTGAAATTATAAACCCGCCTGATTGTTAAAGCCAGGCGGGCGTAAAAATAAAAATTGTAAAGAGATTATTTCTTTTTTTCGTCAGAATTGACTTCTTTCGACTCCACGCCATTAGAAGCGTCTTTAAATTCTTTCATTCCGCGTCCAAGTCCTTTCATTAATTCCGGAATTTTTCTGCCACCGAACATCAGCAAAATTACAATTGCTATAATTATAATTTCCGGAGTGCCCATACCCATTATTCCTAATAATACTGTTGACATTTGTTTAAATTTTAGAGAGCAAAGATATGAATTTATGCTGATATGCGGTTGCCACAGATTTCACAGATTTGGATGCCTTTTTATTTGTGAAAATGCTTGTTTCTTCTTATAAATTAAGTTTCAGTTAATTGAGTTGATTTGCATAAATCAGCATTTTTTGAGCAAAAACAGCTTGTTTTATTAGTTTTTTGAAGGATTTTGAGGCAAATTCGCTTAAAATTGATCAATAATTGAAAAAAATGAGACAGATTTGGACTTTTCTAGTGATCATAATTTCTATTTTGACTTTGGGTTGTAGCTCAAAATTCATGCACGAAGAAAAATTAATAACCGGCATTTATTGCGGAAATTGCCCGATAAGAAATTGCAGTCCCGTTTTAATAATTACCAATGAGTGTACGAGAATAGATACAAGCGATGATTTTTTTTTCGGTGATGGATCAAAAATGTCTGAACCAGAAGAGAGTGTCAGAGTTTCTGATTCGTTGCACCAACAAATAAAAAAACTATTAAATGAAGTGCCTTCTTCTTTTAATGGGTTGGATGAAAGAATTGGTTGCCCGGATTGCATAGATCAGTGCGGATATTATATAAGTAACGGAGTACATTCAAGCAGAATTGATCCGCACGAATGCGAAAAAGAAATAGAAGTTTTCATGCAAAAGGTAAAAAAAGCTGTCAAACTTTGTAAACTAGAAATTTTAGAATAATGAAAACGATAATTGAATCCATTCAAAAAAACGTAAAAGAAACTTCAGAAAGTTTTTTAAATCGCGACGAAAAATTTCTTTCTCAAAAACCGCTTCCCGAAAAATGGAGCAAAAAAGAAATTATTGGTCATTTGTGCGATAGTGCTATGAACAACATTCAGCGTTTTATTCGCGGGCAATATGAAAACTATCCCACCATTAATTACGAGCAATATAATTGGGTCAATATTTCTGCCTACAATTCATATACAAAAGAAGAAATTATTTTACTTTGGTCGTCGCTAAACAAACACCTTTGCAAAATTCTTGAAAACATGCCTGTGGAGAATTATTCTAAAACCTGCGTAATGATGAGCATGGGGAATGAAACTAAGGGTTATTCTTTGAAGTGGATTGCTGAAGATTATTTGTCGCATTTAGTACATCATCTTAAAAAAGTTAATGGAGATTAGTTGTCAGTTAAGAGTTTTTGGTTTACGGTTTTCAGTTGGTTGAGTTAATGAAGTTAAAGGCTATTAGTTGTCAGTTAAAAGTTAATTATTGTTCTTTTTTTCACGCCTCTCTACCCAGTCTTATATCTTAAAGTCCTATATCTTATATCGGTCGGAAAAGTTAATTGGGATAAGTTGTTGGTTGTAATTGTTTGTTGTTTTAAATTCATTTTAACGCATAGTCTCACATCTCAAAATCCCATATCTCAAATCGGTGCAATCTTTCTTCCCAAAAATAAATTACAAAATTGTTCCCATTACGGTTTGGTATTTGGAAATGCATTCCCGTCCCGAAAAAAGTAATTTAGTTTTATCAGAAATTGAAATGAAACTTCTTGCTAAACCAATTTCTGCAAACGAGTACAGAAAATATTATTTTAATGTGGGCAAGAGCTGGAATTGGATTGACAGGATGGTGATGGAAGATGAGGAGCTTGAAAAAAAGATAAACGCTAAAGGAACAGAGGTGTATGTTTTAACTGTTGAAGGTCGTGAAGCAGGATATTGTGAGTTTGTGCCGGGAGAGAATTTTTGTGAGATTCAGTATTTTGGTTTGTTTGAAGATTTTGTTGGAAGAGGATTGGGAAAAGTATTTTTGAATTGGGCGGTAGAAAAAGCCTGGACATATAATGCAAAACATATTCAGTTAAATACCTGTTCGCTCGATCATCCAAGAGCACTTGAAACGTATAAAAAGGCAGGTTTTAAGATAGTAAACACAAAAACCGAAGAGCGCAAAATTTCTGTGAGATGAAAAGTAAGCCCGCAAAATCTCAATAAAAAAAAAGAGAGGGTTGAGAATACTCTTTAATCAATAGAAATGGAGTTGAGTTATTGTTTTATTCATGCGTGTTATACAGTAATCTATACTGTTTGTACAATTTAATTGAGAGCAGGTTTTCTTTTGGGTAAATTTATTGAAACCAAACCTGAACCTTAAAAAAAATTACTCAAACGGGCATTGCTTTAAGTTTGCCTGCCCGCTTTCATCTTTTTTTCCTTTTTTTAAATTGAAAAAATACGACTATTAACGTAGAACAGAATACCAAGTTCTGCTTACTTGCGGAGTTTTTTTGCTCCGTAAATTTGAAGAGTAAAGAAACCACAAAGCAAAAACAGAAATTTCCATACAAAAATTATTCAAAAAAAATGCCGGAGGTAAAATTTTTTCGGGGCAACTTTTATTGCATTGCGTACATCTTACTAATAGTTCTGAATTAATATATAAGTACAAAAGCCCAAAAACCCGCTGCCGTAGCGCTACAACGGATAAAATATGAAAAAAATACTTTTACTCAGTCTCATTTTTACTTTCGGAAAAAATGTAAATGCCCAGTTGCCCTCGCAACAGTGGGTTAAAAATGTAAACGGAAACGTTTCTTCTTCAGATCAAACCTATACAAGCTGCCGCGATAACGTTGGAAATTTGTACCTGGCGGCATACAATAACGATGCAGATGTTTTAATTGCAAAATTCGATAACCAGGGCAACCAGGTTTTTTCATTTACATATGGTGGCGCAAATAATTCAAGCGATATTGCTTATGATATTAAAGTTGACAACGTTGGTAATATTTATTTTTGTGGCGGGAGCTTTACAACACCCACTAACTCATTGTTTTTGGCCAAATTTAATTCGGCAGGTGTAAAACAGTGGGTGTACACAAAGTCCTCCTTAAGCACAAATTATAACAACCGTTTTCAATTAGATAATATTTCCAATCCGGCAAATATTTATACGGTCGGAAATTTTAATGATTCTATTTACGTTTCTAAAATCAGCAGTAATGGCGTGGTGCTTTGGGAAAAATCAGTCGGTCCCGGATATGGAACTGATCTTTTTACCGACGCTAATGGAAATACTGCCATTTGTGGCATTTACCAGAATGGCTTAAACAATGATTGGATAACTCAGAAATACAGCGCCTCAGGAGCACTTGCCTGGTCAAATATTTTTAATGGAGCAAAAAACCAAAGTGATGTTCCAAAAAAAATTATGATCTCAACATCAGGAGAAACATATACCTATGGTACTATGAATGATTCTATAGCAACATTTAACTCGCAAATTGGAATAATAAAGTACAGCTCTTCTGGTTTGCAATTATGGAAAACCCGCCACGCTTTTACCGGCTGTTCAGCTTCATCAGCAACAGACATGGTTGCAGATGCTACTTTTTCTAATTTTTATGTTTGTGCTTATGGCTCATTTAGTCCCTATGGCGGAACTGTAATGATGAAAGTTTCAAGTGCCGGCGCAAAGTTGTGGACACAGACTTACACAAACGCAAGCAATGGTTTTAGCCCTGTTTCAATGGGGATTGATGCTGCATCAAATACCTATGTAACCGGAAATAATAATTCAACTGTTGTGCCGGTAGGAAACAATATTTTTTTAATTAAGGTTGCTCCCTCTAACGGGGCAATTACTTCTTATCCGGTTTTTGATAATCAGAACAACGGAGGTGGTGCAGATGATTACGCCGTAAAAATTCACATGGATAACACAGGCCATCCGCACATTAGTGGTTACACCAATGTTTTTAATTATACCGGAAACGATTTGCTTTTATTAAGATTTACAAATTCATTTACTTTAGATTGGCAGAGTACTTACGACTCCCAATACAACGGTGGTGATTTGGGAAAGCGTGGCTTTATAGATCCCGCCGGAAATTTTTATGTAGGTGGTACTGTTGACAATAATAATACCCAGCGAGATCTTTCGTTTTCTAAATATGATACCTGGGGAAATTTAAAATGGAGCAACCCTTTTGACTTTGGAAATACTTACAATGATTTTTATGATATGGATGTAGATAATAATTTTAGTATTTATTCTATTGGCGTAAATAGTGCCACCGGTCAAAAAGATATTATCAAAGTTGATTCGTCCGGAAATTTATCCTGGACTTCATTAACTGCCGGTCTTGCTCTAAAAGCAGTTCCTTCGGGTGGAGCCGTTGTGGGTGGAAGTGTTTCCGGTTCAACAGATTTTAAATTTCAAAAATACGGAGCAACAGGAGCAATAGTAGCACAAAATACTCCCGCAACAGTAGTTAATTCATCAAGCTACGCTCAATCTGTTGCAATTGATGCGGGCAATAACTCTTATATCTCAGGTATAATTCAAAATATTACAACAGTTACCTTAAAAATTCAAAAATACAATAGTTCAGGTACAAACCTGTTTAATATTACGGTACCTGGTATTGGCAACGGTTACATTTCTGTAACAAAAACCATATTTGATAACGCCTCTAATTTGTTATACGTTGTTGCGCAAGCCAAAACAGCTACCGGCGCTAATTACGGCACTTTTATTTGTGCTGTAAATCCAAGCGGTACAATTGTGTGGCAGAATTTTTATAATAATTCTGAAGCAAGAGAAGAATTTACCAAAGATTTTATTTTGTCAGGTGGTTTTGCTTATGTAACCGGATATTTTGCAGATCCTTTAAACACATCTGACCAAATGGTTTATATTGAAAAGTATGATATGGCAACAGGCGCTCTTAGCGGCAACACTGTTTACAACGGACCACAGGTAAACGGAACAGACGAACCAATTTCTGTAAGAGCAAATGCTGCCGGAGAAATTTATTTGGGATTAACGTCCAATTATTCATCTGCAACCTCTTCAGATATTGTTATTGCAAAATTTAATTCTTCTCTTTCTTTTTTGTGGGATTTGAATTACGACGATCCGGATGCTGCCAGTGACCAGGTTGGTTCATTAGAAATTTCTGCTAACGGAAGAATTTATATTGCAGGCAGCGCAGATCTTTCTTCGGGGCCGGCTACTGACATTGCTGCAATAAAATACTGCGAGATAAATGCGCCAGTATTAACCACAACAGATCTTAACGGCTCGTTTACCTCAAGCTTTTGTCCGGGCTCGCCTGCACAGATTTCTGCAAGCGCTGGAAGTTCTTATTTATGGAATACCGGCGCAACCAGCCAGGTAATAACATCAACCGTAAGCGGACAATTTTTTGCTACAGTTGCGCAAAGCGATGGCTGCTCAAAAGTTTCTGACACAATAAATCTAAGCTTTAAAGCGCCCCCGCTTGCGCCAGATATTTGTATGGTTACTGTTGACAGTTTAAGCACACACAATATTATTTTTTACGATAAAACTTCTTTTGTTGGAAACGGTACAATAGGATTTAAATTTTACAGAGAAGATCTTACTAACGTATACACTTATATAGGTTCGCAACCCATTGATAGTTTAAGTGAGTACCATGATTTTGGTGCAAATCCAAACATTACAACCAAACGTTATAAAATGTCTGCAGTAGATAGCTGCGGTACAGAAAGCGCCATGAGTAATTATCACAACACCATTTATATTATTTCTGTAGGAAGCGGACAATTTACCTGGAACCCGCTTTATACTATTGAGAATACGGCAAACCCCGTAAACAATTACGAATTGTACAGAGACGATAATTCAACTGGCGTATGGGCTTCTGTTGCAAATACTGCCGGCACGCAAAACTCACTGGTAGATATTAATTATGCTGCCTATCCAAACGCAAGTTATTACGTTTCTACTGTGTGGGGAATTTCCTGCGATCCGCAACGTGCTATTGTAAACACATCGCGTTCAAACGTAAAAAACATGGCCGCCGGCCCTACTTTAGGAATTACAGAACTTGCTCAGGCAACAGTAGGTGTTTATCCAAATCCGTTTACAGGAATTGTGCAGCTGAATTCTTCTGAGAATTTAAAATTAGTTGAGGTTTATAATTCAATAGGACAACTTGTGTTCTCTAAAAAAATAAACGGAGACAGAGTTTTGAATTTAGATTTGTCTGAATTAGCTGCCGGCGTTTATCAGCTGAGGTCATTAACTGAGAGTGGATGGGCAAATAAAAAATTAGTAAAGAATTAAATTTACCACCTGGAACTTAACTAACACTGAGGGTTCAATAGATTAAGGGGCTTTTTCTTCAAAAACCTGCTGTCTGTTTTGTTCCGGGTGGTAAAATTTTAAAAATGCCTGCTATTTGTTTATTGGCGGGCTTTTTTTATTTTTATATATGATCCCAGGTATGCCCCTCAAAAGAATTTATATTTCAGTTGTTATTATTTGCGCACTTATGTGTCCGCTGTTCTTTTTTGCACAAAGCGATTATGAAAAACAGGAAATGCTGAGCGAAAAATCAAGCGATCCTTACCTTCCAAATGCGTTTAATAGGAAAAAAGTTTCACCAGGGTATAACTACCAATCTGCCCATAAATTAAGCGGAACAGCCAGTACTATAACTACTGTTCAGGTTAACGTAGATTCTTTAGGCCAAAATATTTTGAGCGATGCTGCCAATGAACCAAGTATTGCCATTAGTCCGGTCAATTCAAATTCTATAGTTATTGGCTGGCGGCAGTTTGATAATGTTGGCAGCAGTTTCAGGCAAGCGGGCTGGGCCTATACTACCAACGGCGGGCAGAACTGGACTTTTCCCGGAGTAATAGAGCCGGGAATTTTCAGAAGCGATCCTGTGCTTGGGGCTGATGCTGCCGGTAATTTTTATTACAACAGCCTCACTAACTTTCCAACGTATATGTGTAAGACATTTAAAAGTACAGATGGCGGTGTTAGCTGGGATATTGGAACAGATGCCATGGGTGGAGACAAACAGTGGATGGTTATAGACCGCAGTGGCGGAGTTGGAAGCGGAAACATTTACTCTGCGTGGAATGAAAATTATAGTTCTTGCACTCCCTATTTTTTTACCCGGTCTACAGATGGCAACCTAAGTTATGAGACCTGTACTACTGTTGATGGTAATCCGTATTGGGCAACAATGGCTGTTGATGATGGGGGCGAACTTTTTATTGGAGGCGGAGGTTCTGGTGGAATAGTGGTATGTAAATCACTTGATGCTCAAACTGCAGGTTCAACAATTACCTGGGAGTTGCCTGTAACAGTTACAATGGACGGAAATGTTTCAGCTTATCCCACGGTTAACCCGGCGGGATTGCTGGGTCAGGTAAGTATTGATGTTGATAAACCTACCGGCCCTACTCAGGGAAATGTTTATTTACTCGCTAGTCTTTTTCCAAGCTTTGTTTTAGATCCCGGAGATATTATGTTTGCAAGCAGTACTGATGGAGGACTTACCTGGAATTCTCCTGTAAAAGTAAATGATGATATTGATCCATCAGGTAGTAATACACAGTGGCTCGGAACCATGTCTGTTGCACCCAATGGAAGAATAGATGCAGCGTGGCTGGATACAAGAGACGACATTGTAAGTTTTGATTCTTCGGCACTTTACTATTCTTATTCGGCAGACTTTGGGCTTACCTGGTCTGCAAACGAAAAGTTGTCTGCTAATTTTGATCCGCATGTGGGTTACCCGAATCAGGATAAAATGGGAGATTATTTTCATATGATTTCTGATAACACAGGTGCTCACCTGGCATGGGCAGGTACTTTAAATGGCGAACAAGATGTGTATTACAGTCACATTGTTCCTCCACCAATTGCAATTGGTATAAATGAAAATAAAGCCGCGCAGTTTTCATTTTTTCCTAACCCAAACACCGGCAAAATTTCACTCATTTCCGCATCAGAAAAATCGCGGCTCGAAATTTATAGTGCGCTGGGCGAAAAAGTGTATGCCATGCAATTACTTAAATCAAAAAACGAAATTGATATTTCTGCACTTGCAAACGGCATATATTTTTTAAAGCTCATTTTAGAGAATGGAACAATAAGCGTAAAAAAGTTAATTAGTCCTTCCTTAAAAAGCCACTTTTCTGGAATTAAATTTTAGAGCAAAGAAACACCATAAAACCACATTTAATTGGC
>JACMLS010000667.1 GCA_014379485.1 Bacteroidia bacterium
AATTGATTCTTCTGTGTTTTTTTCACCACCTCATTTTGAAAAAACCTCGATGAAAATGAAAAAGGCTCATTAAAATCGGTGAAATTAATTCCAACTTGATGCCAATTATCTTTTGACTCATTAAGCTGCAACTCAAATTGAGCAGGACTTTCAAGTGAATGAAAATTCCGAATACTTCCAAATTCCCTTATTAAGTCAATTGTTTGGCTTTTTGAAAGTAAAGTATAAAACTCCAAAGCCTCAAAAATATTCGATTTCCCTGCAGCATTTGGTCCAACAAAAACTGTAAACGGATTTGGATTTTCAATCGTAATTTCTCCGATTGACTTGTAATTCTTTATTTTGAGGTTATTGATTACCATTTAACAAAATTAAGATTCTTTTCCTTCACAACACAATTTGTATCGGCTAAAATTTGAGTCATTATGCCATAAGAGAATTTTGAGCAAAAGTAAACGAAAATGCTTCAACAAAAAAGTAAAACAACAACTCAATTTTTGGTTCAATTACTGTTAAAATTTCTTATTGTTTTCAAAGTAAAAAAAACTTCTTCAGCAAAAACATATCTTTGATTAGAAGCTGATTTAACCTAATGAAAAACTTGCCGGGCCTTATTCTTCTTTTTCTGACAGCCTTGTTTTTTTCCTGCTCAACCATTTCTTACAAAGAAGCGCCTCCTAAAGAAATTGCGGAACTGGATTCTTTTCCTCCGGAATTAATTGGCGCTTATATCTCAAACGAAACAACAAATGAAAAAGGCATAAAACTAACACCTGCAGAATCAGAATGTCAGAAAAAATCATTTCCTGTTTTTGAGATCATGAAAAACGGTATTTTTTTACACGATTACAGGAGTACTACTTTTTCAAAAAACAAAAAAGACACGCTTATCAGCAAAATCACAGAAAGCCTTATTTACATTAAAGAAAACGGAAAAGACACTGCCTGCCGCTATTTTGAATGCGATGGAAAGTACCACGTATTAACAAGAGACCACAGCCTTATGCTGAAGCTGGGAATGGATTCTATTGATGTAAAACCGATAAAAGAATTAATAATGGTAAAGTTAAAAACGTTCAAAGGATATTATTTTTTCTCTTTTGGTTCAGAACAAAAATGGACCTCGTTAATTTTCAGAAGCCTGCCCGGCAAAAAAATTAAACTGCTGGTACGCAAAGACGATAAAAAGCAGGAGATTCTGAATGACAAATTACGAAAGTACACTCCTGTTTACGTTGTAGAAACTGAAAAAGGAAAGCGTTCTTATATTAACCCCGACACAACGCAGCTCATGAAAATGCTAAGAGGGACTATTTTTACAAAGTCAATGGAATTTAAGAAAAAGGAATAGTCTGTTTCAGTTTTACAGGAAATTTTCCATAAATTCATTCCGGCTATTTAATCCAAAAAAAACTGAAATCTTTACTTTCTATAGCATTCACTTTTATTTTTGTCCATTTGTTCATTGGCCAAAACTACATTGTACGAATTCAGAAATACGAAACAAAAGACGGTTTAAGTAACCGGCAGGTAAATGCAATTATTAAAGACCGGCGTGGTCTTTTGTGGATAGGTACTAAGTACGGACTTAATAGTTTTGATGGTTACAATTTTAAAACCTACACAAAAGAAAAAGACGGCTTGCCTTTTAATTATATTGACCACATTCTTGAAGACTCCGATGGAAAATTGTGGCTAATGGGCCCTGCGGGTAAACCAGAAATTGCATTGTTTGATCCGATTACAAAAAAATCTGAAGCATTTGAAACAAAATTCAAAACCGAAACACCTGCACTTTCAGGTTCAACAATAAACAAACAAAAAACACTTTACCTTTCAGTTGATAAGAGCAATGACATATACACTTACAAGCCCTCTGACGGCTTAAGCAAAAAAAATCTCCGGCAATTTGCTCCGGTTAGTTCTATTTTTGTTGGTCCGAAAAACTG
>JACMLS010000070.1 GCA_014379485.1 Bacteroidia bacterium
GCCAACCGTTAAATAAGAATTCCAGACACGGTAGCGTTTGCCATCAAAAACAACTTCTTTTTTAGGATCGTAATCACTTTTCTTTTCTTCCTGAGAAAAAAGGAATTGAAAAAAAGAAACAGCTGCTATTAAAAAAAAGATTCTCTTCATGACCAAGGCCTCTAAGATACGCAAAAGGCGAAACTTTTTGTCTCGCCAATTTACAAGTGACGGGAATAATACAATAAGTGGGATTTTTTGCCAAACGATATAAGACAAAAAGATAAAAGATATAAGACTGGGTTTGTTAGGTTTCTCTACCGAAATTTCTAGTGCACCAGTCTTATATCTTATATCAGACGTTTAAATTTCCTCTCGTTAATGCTATTTCAAACTTCCCACCATATCGCCGGGCTTAACCCATGCATCAAATTGTTCATTGGTAACGTAACCCAATTCCAAAGCAGCTTCGCGCAATGTTTTATTTTCTTTGTGCGCTTTCTTGGCAATTTTTGCAGATTTTTCGTAACCGATGTGTGTGTTTAATGCAGTAACAAGCATCAGAGAATTTTCCATGTGCTTTTTAATGATCTCCAAATTCGGTTCAATACCAATTGCGCATTTATCGTTGAAGGAAACGCAGGCATCGCCAATCAGTCTTGCACTTTGCAATACGTTTGCAGCAATGAGTGGTTTAAAAACATTCAGTTCAAAATGTCCCATAGAGCCGCCCATAGAAACAGCCACATCGTTGCCAATTACCTGTGCACACACCATGGTCATTGCTTCGGGTTGGGTCGGATTTACTTTTCCGGGCATAATAGAAGAGCCGGGTTCGTTATCCGGAATAATAATTTCTCCTATTCCTGAACGCGGACCAGAACTTAGCATACGAATATCGTTTGCAATTTTAAACAGTGCAACAGCAGAACGTTTTAATGCGCCTGATAATTCTACCATTGCATCATGCGCGGCCAATGCTTCAAATTTATTTGGTGCAGTTACAAATGGGTAACCTGTGAGCTCAGCAATTTTTTTTGCGACTAAAACATCATACCCTTTCGGTGTATTCAATCCGGTTCCAACAGCAGTTCCGCCAAGCGCCAGTTCTCTTACAACTTCCAATGCGTTGTTAATTGCGCGTATTGAATTGGTAATTTGTTGTGCGTAGCCAGAAAATTCCTGGCCAAGTGTAAGCGGAGTTGCATCCATAAAATGTGTCCGACCGGTTTTTACAATATCTTTCCAGTCTCCTGCTTTTTTTGTGAGTGTGTTTCTCAGCAATTCCAATCCCGGAAGCGTAATACTCATTACTTGTTTGTAAGCAGCAATGTGCATTGCGGTCGGATAGGTATCGTTAGACGATTGAGATTTATTTACATCATCATTCGGATGAAGAATTTTTGGTTCGTCAGTTAATTTTCCGCCAGACAAAACGTGTGCTCGGTAAGCGATCACTTCATTAGCGTTCATATTACTTTGTGTGCCAGAACCTGTTTGCCAGATCACAAGCGGAAACTGATCATCTAATTTGTGTGCAATAATTTCATCGCACACTTTTCCAATCAGATCAGATTTTTCTTTCGTTAATACGCCCAACTCACAATTTGCCATTGCTGCAGCTTTTTTCAGATAACCAAAAGCGTAAATAATTTCTTTTGGCATAGAGGCTTCAGGCCCTATCTTAAAATTGTTGCGGCTGCGTTCTGTTTGTGCGCCCCAGTAAACATGTGCAGGTACTTTTACCTCGCCCATAGTATCATGTTCTATACGAAAATCGTTTGCTGTTTGTGTGCTCATAAGATGTAAATTTTAGAAGTACGAAGATAGTTTTTTGCCGCGAATTGCGAAATGAGATTTGTGTGATTTTTTGGCCGCTAATGGCGCAATCCCTATAGCTATCGGGATTCGCGAATAAAATCAGGAATTCTTCGAAAACCATAAGAAGCAAATAATTATCTTTATACATTGCAAATAAGAATCGATTTCATTAATGAAAATAAAATTTATCGTAATATTATTTTTGATTTCTGTTTTCTCGGCAAACTCTCTCCATTCCCAAAACGGTTTTACTGATAAATCAGAGGCTAAGAACGAAATGAAAAACGGTTTGAAGGAGGGGAAGTGGGTGGAGTATGGTTATGACGAAGTACTCACCCATGTCTTTACCAGGGCCGAAATAGAAAACGCTGTGCATTACAGGCTTGTTTTGTATCAAAACGGAAAACCTGAAGGCATTGTAAGGACTTATTTGATGAGCGGCGTTTTAATGAAAGAAATCACATACCAAACTGGAATTAAAAACGGTGTTGCAAGATTATATTTTGAAACAGGGAAGTTATTGAACGAGAGTTTTTATTCAGACAATGAACGAACCGGTTTACTGAAGGAATATTACGAAAGTGGCGCATTCCGTTCCGAAATACCATTCAGTAAGGGATTAAGAAGCGGTACTGAAAAAGGATACTATGAAAGCGGAAAATTGAAAACGGAAATTTATTATGTTGAAAACAAAGAAGAGGGCTTGGCTAAACTATATTATGAAAACGGTGCATTAGAAGCAGAAATACCGTTTAGCAAAGGCTTGAGAGACGGCATCGAAAAAATATATTATGAGAGCGGAAAATTGAAGTCGGAAATTCCCATGAGCAAAGGTGTGAAAAACGGGACGGGAAAAGACTATTACGAAAACGGGAAAACGCAGAATGAAATTCCCTTTACGAATGGAAAAATAAACGGAATCCAAAAAACATATTACGAAAATGGCAAGCCCGAAACTGAAATTTCTTTTGTAAATGATATTATAAGCGGTTTTAAGAAAGGCTATTATGAAAATGGAAAACTCAACGTAGTAGAGCCCTACGTGAATAATTTTCCGGAAGGGCTGATAAAACAATACAATGAAGAAGGCGCTTTAATTGCCGAAATTCCTGCCATTGCCGGCAAAAAAAGTGGCCTTGCAAAATACTATTACGGAACCGGTGAATTACAATGGGAAATGCCTTTTGAATACGATAAAGAAAACGGGGTAGGCAAAGAATATTATAAAAGCGGAAAATTAAAATCAGAAGTCACTTTTTTTGAGGGAGATGCACTCGGAAAACCGAAAGAATATCCTGATAAATAAAATTTAGTGCAGAATGAAAATAAAATTTACAACATTACTTATTTTGATCTTCTTTTGCTGTAAAAATTCGCTGCATTCTCAAAACGGTTTTACTGATAAATCAGAAGCTAAGAACGAAATGAAAAACGGGTTGAAGGAAGGGAAATGGATGGAATATTTGAACGCTGAGTTTAGGGATACAACAAAAAAAGCTGGAACATTTTATTCGCTGGTAATTTACAAGGAAGGAAAGCGCGTTGAAACAGAAAGAATTTATGATCCCAACGGCAAATTGCAGATAGAAACTCCCTATTCTGGCGGCAAAAAAAACGGGATACAAAAAGAGTACTACGAAAGCGGCATGGTATTTTCTGAAAAACCATTTGTAAACGATACAATAACAGGGATAAAAAAAGTTTTTCATGAAAACGGAAAATTGTTTCAGGAATCTCCCTATATAGGAAATTTAATTAACGGAACTGGAAAACAGTTTTATGAAAGTGGTAAAACGGAAGGTGAAATAATTTTTGTAAACGGTAAAAAAAACGGCCTTTCAAAACAATATTACGAAAACGGAACTCTCAGCACAGAAATTCCTTATGTAAACGATAAAAGAGAAGGCATTGTTAGAAATTATTTTGAGAACGGAAAAATAAGTGGGGAAATCACAGTTAAAAATGATGTAAGAACAGGCGTAGAATTATCTTATTATAAAAATGGAAAATTAGAATACCAGGTCAATTGTGTCAATGGCAAACAGAATGGCCTTTTAAAAGGATATTATGAGAGCGGACATCTGCAGCAGGAAACTACATATACAGACTGAAAAATAAACGGCTTGCGAAAATATTATTATGAAA
>JACMLS010000668.1 GCA_014379485.1 Bacteroidia bacterium
AGGTTTTCAAAGTGCTCAATCAGTTCAATGCCATCCATACCCGGCATATTTTTATCAATAAAAAAAACTTCGGGTAAGATCTCTTTTGCGTAATCGGCTTTAATGCACATGATCTTTAATGCTTCCAGTGCGCTGGGCCCACTCCTGTTCACATAAATCTTTTTGGCGAAAAAAGAATTACCAAGGGTTTTCTCACTCAAAAAATTATCCAGCTCATCATCATCAATAAGCATTACTCTTTCGTAGCGGAATTTTTTGCTTTCCGTTTCATTCTTTGCTGATCTGTAGCTATTTCTGTTGTGAAACATTCCTGTTATAAAAGTTGTTGATGGTATCATAATAGTGCGATTTAATTATTCTGATTAGTATTGAAACTCCAGGAAAGCCCTGTATTTAATATAATTCCTAATGCGGTTTTTTCCCGATATAGATTGTAAGAATTTTTAGCTGTATAATAACCACCAATACCAATTGAGCCGATCCACTTTAAAGATTTTAAACAATTTACCCTTACTCCGAATCCACCATACAACTCAAGTGTTTTTAACCTTACTATTCCTATTGGCGTTCCCTCTCTCAGTGCAACTCTCTCTTCAATATCTGCATTCATTTTACTTAACAGGGCCGTACGCTGCACAATTGCGTTTGCAAAAAAGAATAACTGCATATTAGTCGCATATTCATAAGTAGCCCAGTCATTGTCTCTTTTTTGTTCGGTTCCGGTTACACTATATTCGCATCCAAACATGCCTCCAGAAAGATGTTTGAACCCTTTTTGCAGAACCGGCCCCGCAAATACCTGCAGCTTTTTTTGTTCGTAATAAAACTGCGGACTTGTTAAACCTCCGAATCCGGCTGCACTTACAAAAAAGGACATTCTCAGCCCTTTGTCAGCCGGAGCAAAATCGCGGATTGTTTTTACCTGTGCTTTATTATTAAAAGGTAAAAGAAAAATTAAAACCACAAAAGCAGTGATTATACGTTTCAGATTTCTTTTGCTCTCTTTAGAAGAGAATGCTGTTGAAGAGGAATAATTGTTTTTCATTTTGTTTCTTTTTTCTTGTTTGTTTTACTGATGCAAATAACGCAACGCAATTACTGGCACTAAAACCAAACCGGCCTTTACTTATTCATATGTAAGTTTTTTTTGATCTTTGGAAAGATGCCAAAACAGAAAACATCTTTACAAAAACACGCAAAATCTTACATGTGCATTTTAATTGTCCTTAAGTAGTTTTACGGATAGCACACATGAAATAACTTTATAAACGAAATCAAAGAAGATTAACTTAGCAGTATTATTGATAATACAATCGTTTTTTTGGTTTTTTTTGGAGGGAATTTTGCATTTGTTTTATAAATTCAATTTCATTTCCGAAATAATACCTGAATTAAAGGAATAGTTAAGTACTTTTATGCCTAGTATAGAAATAAACCGGAATGAAAATCCTGATAATAGAAAATAAACCCGCCGTTGCTGAAATAGTTTCTTCTTTTATAGTGGAAGCCGGTCCTGATCATTCTGAAATAACACATTCGGCAAACGTGGATGCCGGTATCATCGAAATTAAAAAAAACAATTCATCAGATAAGGAACATTCTTTTGATGTTATTTTACTTGATCTTGATAACTGCAACAACGGTGAGCCTGAACCATTGGTTAACCTTCTGGCAAACTGCTCAGATCTGCCGGTAATAGTTTTACTGAATGAGCATAACAGGGAGCTCATTAACAAAGCGGTTAAAAAAGGCGCGCAGGACTTTCTGATCAAAACAGCCTTAGACAAAAAAACAATTTCAGCAATTTTACAAAATGCAATTGAGCGCCAAAAAATATTGAATGAAGAAAGACAGAAAAATAACGAAACCACTAATTTTCTTTACAGGGCATCTCATGATCTTAAAGGCCCTGTAATTACATTAAATGGTCTTGTGTTTTTTGCGCAAAAAAAAGTTACAGATTCAGACGCGCTTGAATACCTTGATAAAATAGGCATCAGTGCAAAAAAACTTGAAGTACTTATAGCAAGCCTGCTCGAGCTTACTATTTCGCGCAAAGGAAATACGAAAACAGAGCAGTTTAAATTTCAGAGCGTGCTTGACGAGGTACTTTCTGCCTTTACAATTAATAAATCAGAAATTCTGATACATACAGATCTAAAGACAGAATATATAAAAGCAGACAGAACAATGTTGTTTTACACGCTTAAGAATTTAATTGAAAACGCTATAAAGTACCGCAGAAAAAATGTGCGTACTGAAATTGTTGTTTCATTTTCTGAATCAGGCAGCGGATATGAGATCTCTGTTAAAGATAACGGGCAGGGAATTGAACGGCAATACCTTGATAAAGTGTTTGACATGTTTTACAGAGCTAATGAAACGGCCAGCGGCAGCGGGCTTGGGCTTTATAACGCAAAAGTTTTTATTACAAAAATGGCGGGTGATATAAAAATTGAAAGCACTTCGGGTTTACATACAACTGTAAAAATATTTTTACCTAAAATTCTGCAATCATAAATTAGTATGTCATGCTAAAGCTTAAAAAGATCATTACACAGTTAAAAGAAGAAGATTTTAATACCATCAGAGATACTTTAGTAAAAAATAAAGCTGAGAATTTTCTCTTTCTTCTGAAAGAATACAGGGCCGGAAAAATGAGCGACCCCCAAATAATGCAGGAAATAAAAACGAATGCAAGTGCTTTTTACGCGCTTAAATCAAGATTATATGACAGGATTCAGCACTCACTGATCGGAAATAAAAAAGAAGTGGGCAACGAAACATTCAATCTCCTTTCAGACATTCCGCAATTTTGTTACCAGACACCAAGAGAAACATCTATTGCCATGCTGCACAAACTTGAAACAGACCTAATTCACCAGGACAAACCGGCAGAGCTTGTGCTTGTTTACAGCGCTTTAAAAAAAGTTCATCTTCACTCGCAAAAATATTATCATTACTCACAATTATACAACAAACACATTGCCTATACCCTGGCACTTGAAAAAGCTGAGGACCTGCTGGGAAATTTTAACAAAACACTTGCTGGCTGGTTTTTTTCGCGCTCAGAGCAAGACCGCGAACTGCTATTGAGGTATTATAAAGAAATAAAAAATGTGCTGGCCCTTAACGGCGCTCATCATATAGAAGTCATTCATAATATCGTTATAATTGAACTTTTTCTTTTTTGCGATATTGAAATTCCTGAAGAAGAACCCATTGATGACCTTATTGAAAAAACACTGGAGATCATTGGCAAATTTCCGGGCGACAGCCAGTATAAACATTTTTTACCCGTTACAGAATTTCTGAAATTTGAATATTACAAAAAATTAGGGCAGGTTAAAAAAGCACTGCCATTATACGATAAGTTAAAAGAAGAGTTGGAAAGCTGGTTGCTGCGAAGTAACAACTGCCTTGCCTTTAAATTACTTTTATCAAAACTCGAATTGCCTGACGCTGCAGAAACCGAAGAAACACCTGTTGAATTTTTATACGACCAGGAAGATCTTTTTTCTGCGGTTGTGGTACGCTTACACAATGCAGTAATTAAATTAAGATCAAAAAAGTATAAAGAAAGTGCCGCCTTGCTCAATGATGCCCTGAACTTTGCAAGCCTCAAAGACTGTTTTCACATAGAAATTGAAATTAAACTTACTCTTGCTTATGTGTATTTGTTATTGCAGGATTATGACATGGCCACTAACCTGATACGCAGTATTTACCGTAAAATAAAATCGACAGAAGATTCTCCTTACCAGAACGCATTGGAATTCTCAAAAGCACTTACGCAGATTATAAGTAATGATGAGTCGTTGCCATCACGACAAAAAATTATTGCAGCGCTAAAAATGTTTACACTTAATAATTCAGGACAACATAGAATACTCGGATTTTTAGAAAACGAAATAACCGGATTGAAAACAAAGTATGCGTAACATTGCTAAAATTTTCTTTTTTTCTGCAACCTGCCATTGTTTTTCCATCACTCACCATTTTTTTAGATAAACGAAACTTTTTACTGCAAATAATAGTCTATATTTGGGCATCCCTGATTTGGTGGTAAAAGATGGGATGCGCTGAATTCATTTTCAGGTGAGTCTTGATTATTAACTTTTAGCGTACTCTATTATTCCTCCTTATTTAGTGATTGGCTTTTAATTGCTTTTAACACGTAATTAAAAACCAGGAACATGTTTTTCAATGAAAAATAAATTGTTCATTGGATTTTTTTTTCCTGAACTGAATAATTTGAGTATGGAATTTTCTGATTTTCGACTTCTGTTTGAATCTGCACCAGGGCTGTATCTTATTCTCTCGCCTGATCTGAAAATTGTTGCTGTAAGCGATTCATACCTGAATGCAACCATGACTAAAAGAGAGGAAATTACAGGTCGTAAATTATTTGATGTTTTTCCTGATAATCCGGATGACCCTGATGCCGATGGTGTTTCCAATCTTAGGGCATCTCTTACCAAAGTTATTGCTAATTGCAGGGAAGACTCTATGGCGGTACAGAAATATGATATTCGCAGAACTGATGGAACTTTTGAAGAAAGATTCTGGAGTCCGTTGAATAAGCCTGTGCTGAATTCAAAAAACGAGGTGATTTATATTATACACCGCGCAGAAGACGTAACGGAATTTGTACTGCTTAAAAAAGAACAGGAAAATAAAAACAGGTTTGCAGAAATATTGCAGGATAGGGTTGAGAAAACGGAAGCAGAAATTTTTCTGCGGGCACGCGAAATTCAAAAGATCAATACCGAACTTGAAATGAAAATAAGTGAGTCGAAAAAAACAGAAGAGCTGCTTACCAGGTCAAACAAACTTTTATCTGATTTTTTTGATCTCAACCCCGCCTCTATTGTAATTTCAAGACTTAGCGATGCCAAACTGATAAACGTAAACAAATCTTTTCTTTCTTCTAGAAATAAATCGGCATCAATTAAATCCACATCATTAGAAATTGGGGCAAAACTTGTCTTAAGTGCTTTAGACATTGATTCGAAAACCTCAGAA
>JACMLS010000669.1 GCA_014379485.1 Bacteroidia bacterium
AATAATTAGTAAACCAATCAAAAAAAATATGAAAATGAAAACAAACAAATTATTCCCGGGCCTGCTTGTAATTACAATGCTTACAATTGCATCATGCGGAAGCAAAGAGCCTAAAACAGATGCGGTTTCAGAAGAAGCAACTACAGAAGTCAAAGGAAAAACAGTTAACTCCAATTTATCACTTACACTAAAAGATGTTCCGGCAGAAAAGCTCGGCCTTTCTGTTGGTGTGCCCGAAGGCTGGTCTGTTGAGCTGTCTGGTGAATTTGGCGATGCTATTTCGTATGTTGTAAAACGGGGTTCTGTTGAGATGATTTATATTGAAAGCGGAACCGACAAACAAGACGATCCGGGATTGGCAAGCGCACTGGAAAAATGGGATAACAAAGAAAAATATGAAATACTTGATAAAGAGGATAAGGTTGCAGCCAACGATGGTAAAAGAACAGGCCTTGTTGTGTGGAAGAAAAAAACCGACAACCCGGCAAAAGAAATTGTTTTCGACTATTTTCTTTCGTTTACATCGGGCAAAGTGAATTATGCAAAAGTATATCCAACAGACAATACTTATAATTTTACGGCGGTTGATACTTGTATTACTATTGTGAAATCTATAAGGCCGGGGAAGTAATTTTTATCGGAAATAATTTTAAGTAAAAAGCCCTTACTGTTTTGGTAAGGGCTTTTTGAATTTAGAAAGGCGTTAAGTATTAAACCAAAGCAATATCAAATTGCACAAGGTCTACAAATTCCTGTATGCGCTCATCCACTTCTTCCTGAGTAAGATTTTCAATTTTTTGTGTTCCGAATTTTTCTACGCAGAAACTTGCCATTGCCGAACCGTAAATGATAGCGCGTTTCATGTTCTCAAAAGAAATGTCTTTTGTTTGCGCAAGATAACCAATGAAACCTCCGGCAAAAGTATCTCCTGCCCCTGTTGGGTCAAACACTTCTTCAAGCGGAAGTGCGGGCGCAAAGAAAACCTGCTCTTTATTAAACAACAAAGCGCCATGCTCTCCTTTTTTAATAATCAATACTTTAGGGCCCATTTCAAGAATCTTTTGAGCTGCTTTTACTAAAGAATATTCTCCGCTCAATTGTCTGGCTTCTGCATCGTTAATGGTCAATACATCAACCATAGCAATTGTTTTTTTCAATTCTTCCAAAGCAATATCCAACCAGAAATTCATTGTATCAAGTACAAGTAATTTAGGGCGTTTATTCATCTGGGTAATTACTTTTTGCTGAATTGCCGGAACAAGATTACCAAGCATTAAAAATTCTGCATTTTTAAAATTTTCAGGAACAACAGGATCAAATTTCTCCAGTACATTTAACTGAGTATCCAATGTATCGCGGCTATTAAGATCTGTGTGATATTTTCCTTTCCAGAAAAAAGATTTTTCACCTTTTTTTACCTGTAACCCACCAAGGTCAATACCTTTTGAGGTAAGCAGGCTTTTGAAATTCTCGTCAAAATCATCTCCTACAACAGAAACAATGCCTATTTCTTTAGTAAAATAAGAGGCTGATAATGAAATATAGGAAGCCGCGCCCCCAACTATTTTATCTGTTTTACCAAACGGCGTTTCAATCGCGTCAAAAGCTACCGTACCAACTACCAAAAGACTCATAATGAATGGATTTTGTATGCCAGGATGAGAGAAAATCGCAGCCGGACAGGGTTTTAAAATTTTTCGCAAATATATTGCATATTTCCCACTTTTCTGCTAATATTGCAGTCCCAAATTTGACCGTTCTTTTTACAAGATATTAACCAGAACAACAATAAATTCCTTCTTAGCTCAGCTTGTTAGAGTCCCGCTAAAGCGGGATTAATCATGAGGTCCCTGGTTCGAACCCAGGAGAGGGAGTGTAGTGGAAAAGTGAAAATGTTCTTTAAATATAAGGTTTGCCAGTATAAATT
>JACMLS010000670.1 GCA_014379485.1 Bacteroidia bacterium
GGGATTTTGGAAACGGAAATCAAAGCACAGCAGAAAATCCGGTTCCGCAGGTGTACAACCAGCCCGGAGATTATTACGTGCATTACGAAGCCTTTAATGATACCACCACACAAAATTTTTATACCATCACAAATATTTCAATCACCTCCATTCAAAACTCTTCTTCCGTTTGGGGATATCCGGTAGACGGAAATCCTGATCTGTATGTAATCGTAAAAGAAAACGGAAGCATAGTATATCAATCAGGCTTTACTCCAGATCAGTTTCCTTTAGTGTCATGGACCGGTTTAAACATAAATATGAATCCCGCTTTTACTTATGTGCTTGAAGTGTGGGACGAAGATGCTTCTGAATTTGGTTTTGGTGCGGATGATTTTGTTGGCAACCACACCATGTCATTAAACGGTTGTGTTGGTTGTGCCGCAAATATTTCTGTGGTTGATTACACAGTGAATCATGTAATTGTTCCGCCAACACCTTTTGTTTTTACTGATGATACCATTCACGTATACGGTTACCCGGGAGAACCTAATGTTTATTACGATTCGCTTAACCACACATTACATACAGACTCTACGCAATACAGTTTGCAGTGGTATTTAAACGGAAGTCCGCAGCTTGGGCAGAACGGTGGCACTGATACTGTTTTAATTTCAGGCGATTATTATGTAATAGCAGTAAACGCAAGCGGCTGTACTAGTTTTTCAGACACCATCACCGCAATTTATTGCGACAGCACATGGAAACCAGGTGTAACAAAAACCGGAAGCCAACTTTCTACAATAGACACAACTGGTAACACTATGCAATGGTATTTAAACGGAAGTATAATTCCCGGTGCAACCGCAGACACTTACACAACAACTGCCAACGGTGTTTACACCTTGCAGATCACAAATTCTTTTGGCTGCGTGTTCACTTCACTGCCAACAACAATGGCCGTAGGAATTGAAGAACAACAAATTTTATCTGCAAACATTTTTCCAAACCCCGCAGGCGATCTTGTAAAAATTACTTTGGCAAACAATTCTACAATTTCAGCAATAGAAATTTTTGATCTCTCCGGAAGAATGGTGAAAAATGTAAACGCAACTTCTTCTTCAGAAACCATTTCTGTACGCGATCTGCCTGACGGATTTTATTTTGTGGAAGTGAGTTGTGGAAATAAAAAAGCTATGAAGAGATTGGTGGTTGCAAGATAAAGGTATGCAAGCAGCGAAAATTTTTATTGTCGTTTAATTGTAAATAATACAACTGTAAACGAACTCCCCTCAATTCTATTAAAACATGTGGTCATCACTAAAAACAGAAACAGAAAAGAATGTAACAAAATACACAATCAACCAAAATGAAAAAGCAATAACAAATCAGGAAGCTATTGAATTACTTCGGGGTTCTGATAAATTCGAACGCTTCTTCAGCGATTTACTGAGTGCAAGTCCGTATGAAGCATACTTTTGGGAAGTAAAATCAGTATCGCTGGACAGATTAGATGACAAGTTTGAATTTGTACTTGTAAACAGCCCAATCCTTGCCAAAATTAATGCAGACAATTCTTCTTTCGTTAACTATTTCGGAAAAAATAAATTTGTAACATCATTCTTTAATTTAAGCGGCGATTCCAGATTAATTGTTCCTGTTGAAATGAGTGATTCAACTAATTACAGTCACCTTTCAAAATTTGTTAGAAACGCACCAACAAAACAAGTAGAAGCGTTTTGGAAAACAGTAGGCGAAGAATTTGGCAAATCAATTGGAGTACAAAAAAAATGGTTAAGCACATCTGGCTTAGGCGTGCATTGGCTGCATGTAAGAATTGATGAGCGGCCAAAGTATTATAATTATCTAAAATATAAGGAGTAATGCTGTTTGCAGAATGGCAAAAAAAACTACTATGGAAAGATTATTTTTGAATAAATAAACCCAACACAGCGCAAACCTCCTTGCGTTTTTTTTCTTATATTTATATTCATATAAAATCGTAAATGCATTCAATCATTTCAAAAATCGCTTTTGCAGTATTTGTTATTTTGTCTGGATTAATAATCACAGGCTGTAAAAAAATGCATGAACATGATGTAGTTTATACTGATTTATCCAATGCACCAATCTATAGCAGTTCTGCGAACTACACATCAATTGATATAGACAAGGATGGAGAGGCTGAATTTCAGTTTTTCAAGAGTGTCTACTCTCAAGGCGGCACCCCCACGAGTCCCTGGGGCGGTTATACCGAAACGCATTATCAGATCTCGGTTCAGAACAGCAAAAACGGAATTAGTTCACAATCATCAGCAAATGGTAACGATGCTATTGGCGCCAAAACGACGTTTGGATCAGAAATATTTTATACATCCCATTCCGGTTATTCAAGTGGGCTGAAATATTATCCTATAAGGTTTGTAAAAAACAAAAAAGATCACTACGGCTGGATGTTGGTTGATTGGAATGATGGAAAAATTATTGCTTTTGCTTATGCCAAACATCCTAACCGGATAATAGAAGCGGGCCAAAAATAATTTGACGAAAAAACTACTACCGGAAAATTGTTTTTGAACAGAGCTATTTTTTCTACAGTAGGATTAAAAACTCTTTATACCAACACCCCCTTCAAATAATCTTATTATGATTTGCAACATTCAAATTCGTAAAAAAATTCGTGATTCGTAAATCACCTACTTCTTCCGCTGCAAAATAAAATCCTTAGTCCTCTCCGGCTGAAACGGAACTTCGAAAATTGTGTAGGGAACAATTACTTCTTCGTAGCCTTCTGCAACAATGTTTAGTTTATACGAACCCGGTGGCAGCGCCATTACGTACTTGCCTGTTTTTTGAACGGGGGCAAATTTTAAAACATCTGTAATAGGTTTTGGCGTTGTGCCTGCGCTGGCAGATAAATTATCTTCTGCACCGCTTACCAGAATTTTAATTTTAATGTTTGCCGCAACAGAATCGCTTGTTTTTATGTAGCCGGTAATAATGCAATAATGTGGCTCTGCTTCGTTAAATTTTATTTTGTACAGATCAAGGTCTCCCATTCCGCCCTCGCGTATTGCAGAAATATATGCATGCGATCCGTCGGCAGAAAAAGTAATGTTTTCATTGTCAAACGCATCGTTAATGGGATAACCTAAATTTTGTGGCGCAGACCAGCTCATTTGTGTTTCGTTCCATTCAGATTTAAAAATATCAAAACCGCCCATACTCGAGTGGCCTTCTGATGCAAAAAACAAAGTCTTACCATCTTTACTTAAGCGCGGAAAATCTTCGTTGAACTTTGTGTTTACATTATTACCAAGATGTTCCGGAGTTGCCCAATGTCCGTTGCAAAGTTTTCTTATAATGTAAATATCTTTTCCTCCTGTACCGCCTTTACGCTCACTTGCAAACACCATTACATCTTCATTGGCATTCATTGCACCTGCAGTTTCAAATCCTTCGTTTATTTTTGCGTCTGTTCTTTCAGGACGTCTGAAACCGGTTTTTGTATTCTCAGAAAGGTAAAGATTTCCGGCGCTGTCAATATGATCCATATAAAGGGTCATTAATTTTCCGTCGCCACTAATATCAACCGCCTGTTCATCTAACAAAGTATTTATGGTAACACCAATGTTTTTAGAATTGATCCAGGCCCCGTCTTTTGGTGTTGCTGTATAAATGTCAGAAGAAAAATAGCCATCCATTTCTGGTTTTGCCGCAGGTTTTAATGGTCTTCTTGTAGTGTAAAGCAAAAAAGATTCATCATCAGGCACCAGCGGATAATAATCAGGATAAACAGAATTTATATTTTTTCCTAAATTCTGAAACGTAACGTTTACCGGATAGGCAGTAAGCTCTTTGCCGTGTAAACAATTTTCTATTTGCCGTTCAATTTTTTCGAGATCTTTTTTTGAAGCAGTTTGTTTGCAATGTTCAAACGCAGTTATTGCTTTATCAAAATTAATATTGTGCTGGCAGGCAAGCCCCAGGTAAAACCAATAATCTGAATTTGTTTTGTTTTTTTCTGCGGCAAACTCAAGGTTGGCAATTGCTTCGGTAAGATTGCCATAAGTGTTTACAAGGCACAAACCGTATTTGTACCTGAACTCTGCATTGTCTGGGCTGTTTTTTGCCAGCGTTTTATATATTGGCAGGGCTTGCAGGTAATTTTTATTTAACATAAAATCAATGCCCATTTCTTCCTGCGGAGATTGAGCGTTTGCTGAGGCAAAAACTAAGCACAGCGAAATAAATACTATACGTTTCACGAGGTGGTTTTTAAATAGTAAATGAAGGTATTAAAAAAAATTAAATCAGGCTAATTCTTTAACAGGCTCCACATCTCCTTTAAAATATCAGGGGCTGGCCCCTCTTTTTTCCTCAAATTTATCTTATCTTTCCTTTCAGGAATGCAAAATTTATTTCTTAAAATAATTGCTGTTTGCTTTTTTAGTTTCCTTGCTGATTTGAGTTTTTGCCAGGTATCAGAAACAAATCTTCTCAAACATCCTGCGCAGGATACAACGAGAGTGAATTTGTTGCTCGAATTGAGCAATGAACTTGCACGCACAAAAACCGAGAAGGCAAAAACTTATGCAGAAGAAGCACTTGTTTTAGCGCGCAAACTGAATTTTGAAAAAGGCGAAGGAGACGCAAACACATGCCTTGCGCTGATCTGCTACGCAAAAGGTGATTTTGGAATGGCATTGAAACTTAACGAGGTGGCACTTAAGATTCGCACAAAACTAAATGACAAATACGGAATGGCCGGCAGTTACGCCAACATGTCTAACAACCTGAGAAAGACAGGAAATTATGCACGCGCCATTGAGTTTCAGTTAAAAGCACTTAAGCTAAGAGAGGAAATAAAAGATAAAAAACTCATTGGCGATTCTTACAGTTCGCTTGGCAATATTTATTACTCGCAGGGCAATTTGCAAATGGCAGAAGAATACAACAGGAAAGCGCTTGTTTTGTATGAACACGCAGGCGACAAAGTAAGAATAGCAGCAGTCTTAAGTAACCTGGGTGCAATTAATGCAAATATGAAACGAACAGATTCTGCCTTGTACTATATGCGCCGCGCTATTGAACTTAAGAAAGACGATAAAGACCTGGGTACAGTTGCTTCCATTTATAATAATATAGGTTCGCTTTATTCCGGAAGCGGCCAATATGATTCTGCATTTTTTTATCTTGATAAGTCAGAAAAAATCTTTTCAGAAAAGCAGAATAAATTCGGAATTGCACAGGCCAAACTGAACAAGGCTGTAGTGTATGTGCATAAAGAAGATCATCCCAAAGCAATTCAGCTTTTTCTTGCCTCACTTGCCATCTCCAAAGAAATTGGTTCTCTTGTTATTACAGGTGAATGCACAAGTGGATTAGCGAAAGAATACGAGGCAACACAAAAATATAAAGAAGCTTTTGTGTTTTACAAAGAGTACATTGCTGCAAGAGACAGTATGACCAATGAGCAAAACACCAAAAAAACGATACACGCACAAATGCAATATGATTTTGACAAAAAATCTGCGGCGGACTCTATTAAAAATAACGAAGCAAAAAAGTTTGAAGACATAAAACACAAACAGGAAATTGCAAGACAAAAAATTTTTACTTACGGAGGAATTGCAGGATTCCTGGTAATGATCATTGTTGCCGGCATTTCCTATTTTGCTTTCAGAAACAAAAGAACAGCTAACATTGAAATTGCCCGCCAAAAATTATTAGTAGAGGAAAAACAAAAAGAGATTCTGGATAGTATTTACTATGCGAGGAGGATTCAGCGCGCGCTGATAACACCTGAAAAATACATTGACCGAAAATTAAATTATCTTCGTAAGAAAAATTGAGCTTCCATCAAAAATACGTTTTCTTACTCCTGTTTGTTGCAGGAACGAGCTCTGTTTTTTCTCAGAACAGAAAAATAGATTCTCTTAAAAGTTTATTAAAAACAGATAAAGAAGACAGCAACAAAGTAAACCACCTCAACAATCTCGGTTGGCAA
>JACMLS010000671.1 GCA_014379485.1 Bacteroidia bacterium
AAAAACAAAAGAATCGTTCATACCAAGCGGGGCTGTAATTACGTTGCCAAGCAACTGCGCATAGTTACTTGCAAGCCCCGCATTAATTGCTGCATTTACAACTGCAAAACCAAGCGTTACAAAACCTGCGTTAGAATAGATCCATTTGGTATTTAAATCTGCCAGCCAGCTGTTCTGATCATTAGTGTTATTCCACCAATCAACAAAAAGAGGAGAAGGCTCATGACCTCTGAAAAGATTTACAGATGGTTTGCCCGGAGAATTTTTTGGCATGCCAGATGTTTGTGTGGCAAGATCTTTAAGCGTTAAAGAATTCCAGTAATCGCTTTCTGAAACAGAGGGGCCGAGAATGGGCGCCACCAAAGTGTTCTCAAGATTGTCAATGGTACCGTTTGCGGATAGCCAGGCTGCAAGACTTGCGGTAAACACTTTGGTTACAGAACCCATTGCAAAAATAGTTGCCGGAGTAATTGCTTGCTGATTGGGGCCCGCATAACCATAGCTGTAAAAACTTTTTACACGCGGATGGGCCGGATAAAATAAGGAAACGGAGATGCCGATATCATCTGCAAGTGCTGCGTGTTTATCTTTCATTTCGCCAAGCAATTTATTACAATTGCTGTCTACAATTTCTTTAACAGTACTTAATTTTTCTGTTGGAATTGCTTTGCGGGCACGGCTGTTGTTACTCATTGTCTGTTGTATTTAATGGTTTACTCTAAAAAAAACCCGTTCAATATCCTGCTTGCCGGATACTAAAACGGGTGGTTTACCAAAACAAATATATTTAATTTTATTGCAAAGCTTTTAACCGTTGGTCGAAATTTAAAACAAATGGTTTAGTGAATGAGAAATAAATTATCGCGCAAAAGAATTAGAAAAGAAATTAATTATTCTTTGTCAGGCTGAGCAAGTTTATACTGAGCCTGCCGAAGTATCGAAGCCTTACTGGTTATCCGTACTCTTCAAAACTCCCTCACCAATAATTCTGAAAGCAGTTCTCCTGTTTTTCTGATGCAAGGGTTCCTGCTCTTCTTTTGTTGGTTTTGCGTAAACAGTTTTATCATCAAAAAGCGGTTTTGTTTCTCCGTATCCTTTAGAGATCAAACGCTCCTTTGCAATTCCTCTTGAAATAAGATAATCTACACAAGATTTTGCGCGACCATCAGAAAGTATCTGATTTGCTTTTGTACTTCCTCTTGTATCTGTGTGAGAATTAATTTCAATACTTAAGTTCTCATTCAACACAAGAAAGTCGTAAATTTTATCTAACACTAATTTCGATTCAGGACGTAAAGTAAATTTATTTAAATCGTACTCAATACCTTCAATAGGCACATCGTCTTTCGGAATTTTATGCAACTCAAAATTCTGCACAAAATGTTTTGACTGTGTGTAGCCCATTGTAGAAAGAGATGCTGCAGATGCGAGGTATTTATTTTTCTGTGCTTTCATAAAATATTCTACACCACCTTTTACGGGTGTGCTGTAAAATCCTTTTTCATCTGTAATAAAAAATACGGGCTCTTCATCTTCGTGTACGTTTTTCATGGTAACAAGTGCGCTTGCAATTGGCTCCTGTGTATCTGCATCGGTAACAACACCGCTCAGATCAAACTCAATAGGTTCATTATCGAATTCGTAAATATCATAACAATGGCCGCCCACACACTCTTCTCTGTCGCTGCTGAAATAACCTGTTTGCTGTAAACGATCAAGGATCATATAAGCATCGTCTTTAGAAGAATTGATGGGTCTTCCTAAATTTACAGGAATTGCAAAAGTAGAATCGTCAAGATTCATGGCACTCTTCATAATATCTAATCCACCAAAACCGGGGTGGCCGTTTGAGCTGTAAAATAAATTGGCTGTAACCAAATGCCAAAAAGGGGTAATCTCATCTCCTGGCGTATTTACGGGCTCGCCTAAATTTTTTATGGGGGCAATTGGCAATCCGTTATCATCTAATTTACATGTCCAGATATCTAATCCGCCTTTTCCACCCGGGCGATCTGACACCCAGAACATAGTTGTTGCATCAAAAGTTACAAAAGGCATTTGCGATCTGTAACCCGGTAAATTAATAATAGGACCTAATTTTTGTGCTTCGTAAAAGTGGCCTTGTGTACCGCGCGCCATATAAATACTTGCTTCGTTTCTGTTTGCATCTGTCCAGCGTGTAAAATACATTACCTCATCAGCATCCATTACTCCTGCCCCGTCATGCAAACCTGTATTTACAGGCCTTCCAAACGTATGTACTTTTCCCCAGCCTGAATCTTTTTTTTCTGCCCAATACAGATCGCATAAAAATTCGCTCTGTTGTTTTTCAGGATCTGTAAGTACGCCACCGTGTCTTGCACTGGTAAAAACAATTTTACTGCTGCTTCCCCAATACACAGGAGCAAAACTTGCAGTACCATGATTTATTGTTGCAGTATCGCACAAACGCACACGAATTTGTTTGTGTACATTGGCTGAGTCTAAAGAAAAATAACAGCCCGCCATATCCTGCTGTGCAAGCTTTAATAAAGAATCGTTTTTAGGTTTTGATCCCACATATTCCTCAATACTTTTAATTGCTTCGTCGTACTTTCTTTCATGCATCAGCGCTTCTCCGTAATAGAATTTATCTTCTATATAAGAGTTTCTGTCAGCAGAATTTTTAAACCAGGTAACTGCCGCAGCGTAATTGTAGGTGAGTTTAAAGCAATGACCTATCTGATGCACTATATAATCTTTACGACTTGCTTTTTTCAGAGAATCAATATCCACATTTTTAATGGTAGTGTCTTTTACGCCTTTCATGGCAAGGTTTACAAGTTGTGCTTCGTAAGGAAACACGTAGGTTTCCATTACAGAAGTATCATCTAATACTTTCTGGTAATACAAAAGGGCAGAAGCATAATCTTTTTTCTTGAAAAAGAAATTATCTGCCTGCTCGAGCCACAATTTTTTTGATTGCGAAAAGGCCAGCGAAGCCAGCACTATAAAACAAAATAAAAATAATTTTTTCATATTACACTGTCATTATATTCAATTTTTTTATCTGTCATACTGAGCAGAGCCGAAGTGTGACAGAACATTGTCATACTGAGCCCGTCGAAGTGTGACTATAATCTTGGACAACTTTTAACCTGTTTTACTTTTGGTTTTCTTCCCATGTAAGTAAATGAAATTTCAAATGCTCCTCTTCCGCTTGATGTTGCGGAGAGAGTTGAAATGTTTACGTCGTAACTTAATTTTGCGATGTAATTATCTTTTCTTGCACCCAGAGAAATAATTGCCGCGTCTTTGCTTCTGTAAACAAAACCACCAAGCAGCCACAATTCAGAGCCGCCCATAAAATATCCGGCATCCAGGGCATACGTTTGTTCCTGCGCATTTTTTTGCATCATAATAAGCATCTTAGGCAAGATGTAAAATTGCTCTGTAATGTTTACACGAATACCTGAGTGAATATAAATGCGCATAGGTAAATTATTACTTGCGCCAAAATAAGTTTCTTTAGGTTGGGTAAGGTTAAAAGCAGAAGCTCCGATAAATGGATTTAAGCGGGACTGCATTCTGGAATAATAATACATGGCACCTGCATTAACCTGAGGCAGTATCATAGATTGTCTCTGAAAACTTTCCTGGTTATTAATGCTCTGATCAAAACCTCCGCCGTTTGTGGTAACGTACTGGTTATCGAAAGTAAAAATTTTATACTCAACGCTTTTTTGCGTAACACCTGCCTGCAGACCCAAAGAAAGATTGTGGTATTTATTTTTATCGAAAGAAACCTGGTAGGCTGTAGAGAACATTGCCTGGAACACATTGTAATTTCCTATACCTGCACGCATATTCATGACCTGTCCGCCAAAGCCCCATTTTTTTACAGGCGCATCAAAAGAAATTAAAGCGGTGCTGTAAGGTTTAAATGCAACACTGCGCCACTGGTTACGATACTGCGCATGCACACGCCATGTAGCATCAACAACACCGGTCATTGCCGGATTTAAAAACAGCGGCCCCGCATCGTACATAGACAAATGAAAGTCCTGCGCTTTTGCAGATCTGTTTCCCGTAAGGAAAAAGATTAAAATGAGTATTGGAATTATTTTTTTCATTCTGTAATTTTTTTATTTCTTCTGAATATTTTTCTTTCGTTAAACCTTTGTCAGATCGAGCGCAGCCGAGATCATCGTATCAAAGTAACATCGCCTGATTTCTTAATGCTTCTTCCTTCTGCAATTTCTACTTCAACGGTCCATACATAAACGCCCATTGGTTGTTCAACGTCTTTATACAAGCCGTTCCAGCCAAGCGTTTGGTCTGTTGTCTCAAATAATAATTCTCCCCAGTTATTATACACTTTAAATAACAGACTTTTAAAAGGTCCGCCGCGTACAATAAACACATCGTTATTTCCATCTCCGTTAGGCGTAAAGGCTGTTGGAAGAACTGGTAATAAGGCAACAAGAATATCATGCGCAGCTGTATCAACACAACCGTTCTGATCCATTACCACAAGAGAAACTGTGTAGAGACCACCTGTGCCGTAACTGTGTG
>JACMLS010000672.1 GCA_014379485.1 Bacteroidia bacterium
GACGAAATTAAAACCGTTTTTATTTTCAGACCATTTTTTAAAAACTGCCTGTTCCTTTTCTTAATCACCCATTTCACTTTACAACTTTTTATTCCATTCAGATATTTAGCATACCCCGGCAAATTATTCTGGACAGAACAAGGCTACCGTTTTTCGTGGCGCGTTATGCTTATGGAAAAAGGCGGTAAGGCTTTTTTTTATGTCAGGGACAAGGATACAGGGCAACAAGGCGAAGCAATGATGAATAATTATTTAACTGTTAACCAGGAAAAAATGATGGCTACACAACCTGACATGATTCTGCAATACGCACATTTTCTGAAAAAAAAATACCAGGAACAGGGAATGAAAAATCCGGAAATAAGAGTGGAATCCTATGTTACCCTGAATGGCAGCGGCAGCCGTTTGTTTATTAATAAAAATGTGAATTTAGCAGGCCAGCAGGAAAGCTTCAGGCACAAATGGTGGATATTACCTTTTGAAAAAAACTGAGTTGAAAAAAACAATAAACATACTGTTGCTTTTCGCGATTTGTTTTGCGGGCTCTTTGTCTGCGCAAAACGATTCTTTAAAAAGTAAAAACGATACCCTGCAAAAAAAATTAGATGAGGTAAGGGTTGAAACCGAAAAAGAAAATGATTTTGGCATTTCGCATTTAAAGCAGGTGGAAGGGACTTCTATTTATGCTGGAAAAAAAAGTGAAGTAATTTTGATGGGTGATGCCGCTGCCAACCTGGCTACTAATAATGCAAGGCAGATCTTTGGAAAAGTAAGCGGGCTTAATATCTGGGAAAGCGATGGTGCCGGTATTCAGTTGGGAATAGGGGGCAGAGGTTTAAATCCAAACCGGGTTTCAAATTTTAATACAAGGCAAAATGGTTACGATATCAGCGCCGATGCTTTAGGCTATCCTGAAAGTTATTATACCCCTCCATCAGAGGCGCTCGAACGAATTGAAGTGGTGAGGGGCGCAGCCTCTTTGCAGTATGGTACCCAATTCGGAGGTTTTATAAATTTTAAATTTAAACAGGCCCCACGTGACAAAGTCATACAGGCAGAGACAAAGCAAACCGTTGCTTCTTTTGGTTTGTATAATTCTTTTACAAGCATTTCCGGTACAAAAAACAGGCTGAGTTATTATGTATTTTACCAATACAAAAAAGGTGACGGATGGCGTGCAAATTCCGCATTCAAAGTGCACACTGCCCACGCTTGCCTTAATTATCGTTTTTCAAAAAAGTTGACTTTAACAACTGAATATACGTTTATGGATTACCTGGCGCAACAAGCGGGAGGATTAACGGATAACCTCTTTAAAAAAGATCCAAGGCAGTCTATACGTAACCGAAACTGGTTTAAAGTTAACTGGAACCTTGCAGCGCTTAATTTTGATTACGATATCAATGAAACATCGCGGCTTAACATGCGTACCTTTGGCTTGTACGCACAACGGGATGCCCTGGGTTACATGGGCTCTATAACAACAGCTGATCCTTTGACAGAAAGAAACCTGCTGCAGGACAAATTCAGAAATACCGGCACCGAATTACGCTATCTTAAACAGTACAACTTTTTAAAAAGTGTTGGCACATTTCTTTTTGGAGGCCGTTATTACAGGGGTTTAACTTTGCGCAAGCAAGGCCTTGGAAGTGAACGGGCAGACGCAGATTTTAATTACCTGCATCCTGATGACCTGGAGCATTCGGATTATAAATTTCCGAGTGAGAATTTTTCACTTTTTTCAGAAAATGTTTTCAGGTTTAACTCAAAGTTCAATGTTACACCTGGTTTGCGTTATGAATATATTGCAACAAAATCTGCGGGCTATTATAACGAGCAATATACAGACTTGGCGGGTAATGTGATTTATAAAACAAAAGTAAACGACAAAAGAAGCAGCTACAGAAGCTTTGTCCTGGCAGGCCTGGGTATTGGATACAAGATCTCCCGCAAAATTGAAACCTATGCTAATTTTTCGCAGAACTACCGGTCAATCAATTTTAATGATATGAGAATTGTAAATCCCAATTCAAGAATTGATAATAATCTAAAAGATGAAAAAGGATATTCAACTGATTTAGGGATAAGGGGCGGCATAAAAAATTATTTAAGCTTTGATCTGAGCTTCTTTTATCTCAAATACAATGACAGGATAGGGTCTATTTTGTTAACAGATTCTTTTACCTACCAGCCTTACAGGTACCGCACAAATATTTCAGACTCCCGCAACATTGGCCTTGAAGCATTTGCTGAAACGGACCTGTTCAGATTGTTTGCTGGAACAAAACGAAAAACCGGAATTTCGGTATTTGGTAATTTTTCGCTTACTGATGCCCGCTATGTTAACAGTAAGCAAACCGCCTACGAAAATAAAGTTGTTGAATTCGTACCTCAAACTATTTTACGTTCGGGCCTGAGCTTTTCATATAAAACTTTTAAAATTACTTTTCAGTATTCGCGTACAAGCAAGCAGTTTACTGATGCAACAAATGCAACTTATTCATCTAACGCTGTTACCGGTTTAATACCTGTGTATTTTGTAATGGATCTTGTCCTTAGTTATAGCTATAAAAGATTTTCTTTGGCAAGCGGAATAAATAATATGAATAACAACATGTATTTTACCCGCAGGTCAGATGGCTATCCCGGCCCAGGTATCATTCCCGCCGACGGAAGAAGCTTTTATATTAATCTCGGTTTTTCTGTAAGCAAAGCTTCCGGTAAATAGCTTCTGAAATTTCCAATAATGCCTCCTCCCGGAACAGGTGCAAATTTATAGAGCAGCAAAAAAAAGAAACGAATGCTCGCAGTAAAGAGATGGATTCGTTGATTAAATATTGGAATAGGGGTTGTAATCGCTGAATAGAAATTTCTCTTTATACCAATTGCCAGACCCAACACCGCACCCTTCCAACATTTCATTACGTTGCAAATCATTTAGCACCAAACCTGAAACCGAGAGATTGCCCTTTAGATTGTTTTTCTTCTGCTTTAAATTCAGCAACGTCTTCTATGGTTAATGTTTCAATATGCTCGCGTTTGCGTTCTGCTGTCGGAATTTCTGCCATACGCAAATTCTGATTGCGGATCGCTTCGCCAATTACCTGCCTTACGCTTCTTGCATTACCAAAATATTTGTCGCGGTTGCCAAACATCCATTCAAAATAAACTTTTAAATGATCTTTTGCCGGATCGGTTGGTTTCAGTTGTTCTTTCTTAAGCAACATCAAAGCAATATCCAGCATTTCCTGCGGATTATAATCGTTGAACTGAAAAGTTTTATCGAAACGCGATTTTAGTCCGGGATTTGATTCTACAAACTTGTGCATATTATCAGGATAACCGGCAGCAATTACGCCAAATTTACCTCTGAAATCTTCCATGCGTTTTAAAATGATCTCAATTGCTTCTTTTCCGAAATCATTTTCTCCGCCTTCGCTTAATGAGTAAGCTTCGTCAATAAATAAAACTCCGCCCATTGCTTCGTCAATTTTTCCCTGTGCTTTTTGTGCGGTCTGGCCAACGTACCCGCCAACAAGACCGGCACGATCAACTTCAACCACATGCCCTCTTTCTAAGAGACCAAGCGATTTATAAATTTTTGCAATGATACGCGCCAGCGTTGTTTTTCCTGTACCCGGATTTCCGGTAAAAATAGAATGGAGAGAAAATTTATTCACCACATCTTTTCCAATATCGTTGTAATACTTAATGAGTTTTACCAACTCACTCACCTCATCTTTTATATTCTGCATGCCCACCAGTTCATTTAATTCTGCAAGGGCTTCATTTAAATGTTTATCGTTTACTTTGAGCGTTAATTTTTTACTTTGTGTGGCTGTAAAAATTCCTTTCAGATCATCGTACTCAATTGTTTGCAGTTGCTCTTTAGAAAGTTCATTCATGTCAGGCACAGATTTCATTAATCTGATTCCCATATTGTGTTTGGCCTCTTCAATTACACCAAAAACAAAGCGGGCGTTTCCAAAACTTTCATCTCGTTTTCTGTAAGATTCTATGAGTTGTTCTTTCAAAAATCTGTCCGCATCTTCTGTAAACACCACCTCTTTTTGCGCAGCAGCATACAAAGCAATAGAATACAATTCTTCAGGCAAATAATCATCGAAATGAAAATAATGTCCGAAGCGCGATTTTAATCCGGGATTTGAATCTAAAAAAGTCTGCATCTTTTTTGGATATCCGGCGCCTATAATTGCAATGTCTCCTTTTCCGTCGCTCATTTCTTTCAGCAACACTTCAATTACTTCTTTTCCAAAATCTTTATCATCGTCCTCGCGCGCAAGTGCATAAGCTTCGTCAATAAATAAAATTCCGCCACGCGCAGTGTCAATTGCTTTTTTTGTTTTGGGAGCTGTTTGCCCTATGTATTCTGCTACAAGCGTTGCACGATCTGCTTCTACCACATGGCCTTTGGTAAGCAATCCCATTTTCTGATAAATTTTGCCAAGCATTTTTACAATGGTGGTTTTTCCGGTTCCGGGATTTCCGGTAAAAATGCTGTGCAGGCTTATATTTGAATTGTCTTTAAAGCCTTTTTCTTTCCTGATCTTGGCAAAATTCAGATACGTAATATTTTCGCGGATGCTTTTCTTTACAGAATCCAAACCTATAAGCTGATCTAATTCTTCAAGTAATTGTTCGAGTGTTTTTTCGTCTTTTTCTTCTGCAACTTTTGCGGCTACATTTTTTGTGCCTGCGCCAGATGCAATTGCTTTTTCGTGTGTGGTAATTAATTCAGGAACGCCTTCAATTTCTTCCTCTCCGCACTCAAACGAAATGGCGCCTGCAAGGGTATCCATAAAAACAATCTCCAGCGTGTATTTATCATCCTTCCACGAACCGGCGGTTGAATTTCCCCAGCCCACATCAAAGGTATAGGTCCAGTCTAATTTATCTGCTTCAATTTTATTTGCGCGGCTGGTTTGTGCTTTTGGTTGCCCGGCATCATCAAAATAATTAAAGAACAATTCATAATTCCATGCTTTTGCCGACAGGTTTTTTACTTTCATTTCGCACCACAAATACTGCGTATTTTTTCCGTTTATTTTTGTGAGGTATTTTCTGTCTTCCTGTTTCCAGCCTTCTACATCTCCGCAATATAATTTTACGTGCTCTACTTCAAAATACGGATTTTTTTCTCGGGTAACAAGGCCAACATCATTCACAAAAAAAGTTTGCGAACCTACAAGCACACCATCAATATAAGCTTCCCACAAATATTCTCCCTCATACCAATATGTTCCAAAGGTCTGGTTTCCCCAACCATCGCGCACGTAAATAACATTTTCATCTGAGCTGATGGTCATTTTAGAATCGAGGTTGCACAACTCTTTTTTGGTCTCTCCGTCTTTTTTTATTGCTTTCAGTTCTATCTTACACTCCCAGGGCTCTTCGTCAAAAAGTTTATTGTAAAATGCAAATTCAACACGCATGTATGTTGTTTCGTTCCTGTCAAAAACAGTACGGTAACGTTTGGTTGAATTGGCCATCCACTCATCACTTGAATAAACCAACAGGCTCTTGAACTTGTATTTAATATCCATTTGCTTCATTTTAAAAATGTTTGAAATTTCCCTGATCAAATCAGGACTTTAAACATAATAAATTTTATGCAAAATTTACTCTAAGAATGATTTTTTTTGGCAAAAGGTAGCCAAAAGCCGAAAAGGGTTCGATTTACGGGCAAATTGTTCAAAAACAAGGAGCGTTTTTTCTTCTTTTTTTTGAGAAAATTCGCTATAAATTTGCCTTTTGCCACAGATTTCACAGATTATTTGTTCTTTAGAATTTGTTACGTACAACCAACACTGAAAACAACAGTAAATTTAATGATGTTTAAAATCGCGGCCATAATTTTTGAAAATGAAGAAAACAAAATTCTTCTTTACCTGCGCGATAATAAACCGGGAATTCCGTTTCCGAACCATTGGGATCTTTTTGGCGGGCATATAGAAGAAGGAGAAAGCCCCGAA
>JACMLS010000673.1 GCA_014379485.1 Bacteroidia bacterium
GAATTTTTTCTCAACACAGAACTTTCCAAACTTTTTTCATCTGCAGTAGTCTTTAGACGAAGGCGGACTAAACTTTTGAACTAACTAACCGAAAACTGTAAACTGAAGACCGAAGACCGAAGACTTTTATTCTTAAGCTAATCCCCCTTCTTTCAATCGCTCAGCATTTTCAGCGAATTGTAAAGCGTCAATCATTGCCTGAATATCTCCGTTCAAAAATTCTGTGAGATTATAAACTGTCATTCCGATTCTGTGATCGGTGATTCTGTTTTGTGGGTAATTGTAGGTGCGAATTTTTGCCGAGCGGTCTCCGGTGGTGACCATTGTTTTTCTTTTTTTGGCAATGCTTTCGTTGTGTTTTTGTAATTCAAGATCGTAGAGTTTACTGCGTAGCATGGTCATGGCGCGCTCTTTGTTGCCGAGCTGTGAGCGTTCTACCTGGCATACAATTACAATTCCGCTTGGTTTGTGGGTGAGCTGTACTTTTGTTTCTACTTTATTTACGTTCTGGCCTCCTGCCCCACCCGAGCGCGATGTTTGAATTTCAATGTCGGCCGGATTTATTACAACGTCTACATCTTCTGCTTCGGGTAAAACTGCAACGGTTGCGGCAGATGTGTGTACGCGGCCTTGCTGTTCTGTGTCGGGTACGCGTTGAACTCGATGTACTCCCGATTCGAATTTTAAAATTCCGTAAGCGCCATCGCCTTTTATTTCTACAATTATTTCTTTAAAACCTCCAACAGTTCCATCGCTGCTATCAGTTACTTCGTATTTCAATCCTCTGTTCTCACAATATTTTGCGTACATTCTAAAAAGATCTCCGGCAAAAATACTGGCTTCGTCTCCGCCTGTGCCTGCACGAATTTCCATAATGCAATTCTTATCATCTTCCGGATCTTTTGGAATCAACATTAGTTTAATGTCTGTTTCCATTTGCTCTTGCTTTACACGGTTTTCTTCGAGCTCAGCTTTTGCCATGTCTAAAAAATCTTTGTCCTTTTCACGGGCAAGCACTTCTTTGGCGCCGTCAATATTATCCATTACCTGTTTGTATTCCAGGTAAGCGTTCACTACTTTTTCAAGGTCGCGGTATTCTTTATTCAGTTTCATGAAAAGTTTCATGTCGCCAATAACTTTGGGGTCGGCTAATTTTAATTCAACTTCTTCAAAGCGTTTTTTTATATGGAATAACTTTTCTAACATATTTATTGGGTGGAAGGTTGGAAGAATGGAAGATTGGGTTGGCGAGATTTCCGACTATCGGACTCCCGGACTTTTTCGGACTATCGGACTAAGAAAGCTAATAATGGAACTCGCCGAATTTACTTTTAATGGTGAGTTGGTTTTTTTCGGAAGATTCGACGCGGCCAATAACACGGGCATCTACATTATAGTTTTTGGCGATAGAAATAATTCCTTTTGCAATTTTTTGCGGAACGTAAATTTCCATTCTGTGACCCATATTAAAAACAGCATACATTTCCTGGTAAGAAGTGCCCGATTGTTTTTGTATGAGATTGAATACGGGAGGAGTTTCGAATAAATTATCTTTTATAATGTGTACCTTATCTGTAAAGTGAAGCACTTTGGTTTGTCCGCCCCCGCTGCAATGCACCATGCCGTGAATTTCTGAACGGTAATTTTCAAGTACTTCGTTAATGATGGGAGCGTAAGTTCTTGTAGGCGACAAAACCAATTTAGCCGCTGCAATTTTTGTTTTTACTTTTTCTCCTGAAGCATCTTTATAAGCAACTTTAACCAACGAATCGGGTTTCATTTTGCCTGTGTACACAACTTCTTTCGGAAGATTTTTATCGTATGATTCAGGATATTTTTTTGCAATGTATTTTCCGAACACATCATGGCGGGCAGAAGTTAAACCGTTGCTGCCCATTCCTGAATTGTATTCTTTTTCGTAAGTGGCCTGGCCTGAAGAAGACAATCCCACAATTACATCACCTGCCTGTATGTTTGAATTGTCAATAACATCTGCACGTTTCATTCTGCAGGTTACTGTTGAGTCTACAATAATTGTTCTCACCAAATCGCCCACGTCTGCTGTTTCTCCGCCTGTTGAATTAATTTCAATTCCGAGTTTTCTCAACTCTTCAAGCACTTCTTCTGTTCCGTTTATAAGCGCAGCAATTACTTCGCCGGGAATAAGATTTTTGTTTCTTCCTATGGTTGATGAGATGAGCATATTCTGACTGGCGCCTACACACAAAAGATCGTCAGTATTCATTACAATTGCATCCTGCGCAATTCCTTTCCACACAGAAAGATCTCCGGTCTCTTTCCAATACACATAAGCCAGCGAAGATTTTGTTCCCGCTCCGTCAGCATGCATCAGCAAACAAAAATCATCATCGCCTGTTAAATGATCGGGAATGATCTTGCAGAATGCTTTCGGAAAAATGCCTTTGTCCACTTTGGCAATTGCCTTGTGCACATCTTCTTTAGTTGCGGAAACCCCGCGCAGGTTATATTTAAGGTCGCTCATTTACGGATGCAAAGGTATAAAAACGAAAACAAATCACAAGTGCACATCAAGCCCTAAAGTTCTTGCCGCAGATTTCGCGAATTACCACAGATTTAAGGCACAGATTTTTATTGATCTGCGAGTGTAATCTGCGTAAATCAGTGAAATCTGTGGCATAAATTATTTTGTATGGAAATTAATTCACATTCTTTCAACAAAAAAACAGATTTTTGCTCTGTGAATTTTTATTTGGAGAAATATGGGCTTTATCCGCAATTGATTGATCAGGAAACTGACAAGGACCTTTACATGATAGTTGTTATACCCTGTTACAACGAAACGGAATTGGTTAACTGTCTGAACAGTATTTACAATTGTTCAGACACAAAATTTCCTGTTGAAGTAATTACCGTAATAAACCATTCAAGAAATTCTTCAGCACAACTGAAAGAACTCAGCAAAAAAACTTTGTCAGAAGGAATTGAGTTTGCAAAACAACATCAGAAAGAAAAACTAAAATTTTATTTTATAGAAATTGAATTGCCCGAAAAAGATGCTGGTGTTGGCCTTGCGCGTAAAGTTGGTATGGACGAGGCCGTAAGACGTTTTGAAAAAGCCGGAACAAAGAATGGGGTGATGGTTTGTTTTGATGCAGATTGTACCTGTTCTGAAAATTATCTTTCTGAAATAGAAAAGCATTTTTTCGAAAATCCAAAAACTCCGGCGGCCTCAATACAATTTGCACACAATTACAAAGATCTGAATGAAACAGAAAGAAAAGCAATTGTACTTTATGAATTGTTTTTAAGGTATTATGTAAACGGCTTACGATTTGCCGGCCATCCTTACGCTTTTGAAACCATTGGTTCTTCTATGGCTGTAAGAAATGAGGCATATCAAAAACAAGGCGGAATGAATAAACGTAAGGCGGGAGAGGATTTTTATTTTTTGCAGAAGATCTTTCCGTTGGGAAATTTTTCTGAAATAAATTCCGCAGTTGTTTACCCATCAGCAAGAGAATCTGATCGTGTTCCCTTTGGAACCGGAAAAGCGGTGGGCGATTTTATAAAAGGAAAAGAAATTCTTTTTTATGATCCTGCTATTTTTCATGAATTAAAACAATTCATTTCAGCCGTAAAGCAAAACGGCTTTGAATTTTCTGCTGAAGAGCTGAAAACAGGGTTAATAAAAGAAACAATTGTCTTTTTAGAAGGAATTAATTTTTCAGAAAAACTAAATGAGATCAAAGGAAATGTAAGCGACAAAGACCAGTTTTTAAAACGATACTTTAACTGGTTCGACGGTTTTTTATGCCTGAAATTTGTACATTTTTTATCGGATAAGGGCTATCCCCGAAAACACGTAGAAAGCATAGACTTTTCCTTTATTGACGCGGGTTTAACACAATCTTCACCTGAGAGCATTTTAGAGGCTTTCAGGCAATTTGACCTGAATTTTAGGAAATAATTCTTTTTTTATTAACTTTGTTCGTAGTTAAAAAACGTGGTTTTATCCATTAAAATTCTTTATTCATGAATTGTTTAGTTGTAGATGATGATGTATTATCAGTTAAGGCGGTGGAAGTTTGCATTTCCAAGACCCCTTTTCTTGAACTTGCGGGCTCTTGCTATAATGCAAAAGATGCTATTAACCTGATCCGCGAAACTAAAGTAGACCTCATTTTTCTGGATGTAGAAATGCCCGGAACCAACGGTTTTGAAATGCTGGAACAACTCAAATCAATTCCACAAATCATCCTCGTTACCGGAAAACCCGAATACGCTGTTGAAGCTTTTGATTATGATGTTACCGATTTTTTGGTAAAACCTTTTGATTTTGAACGTTTCTCTAAAGCCGCCACCCGCGCAAAACATTACCACGAGCTTTCTAAAGACATCAATACAACTGATGGTACAGACAACGA
>JACMLS010000674.1 GCA_014379485.1 Bacteroidia bacterium
CGGACTTTCGCTTGCTGTTTCGTCTGCAAATTCAGTAAGCGTCATACTTACTAATTTACTTTCTGCTTTGTCTTTTAATAAATACTCAATAATTTTTTCTTCGGGTTTAAATGGAGAAAGTTCATCAAGACCCATAGATTTTACAGCGATCTTAATTAATTCTTTTTCGCTTACACCTGTGCTGCGTTGTTGTTTTTCTAAAAAATATTTTCCGGCATCTAATAAAGATTTTAATGGAATTAATCCAACAAGTTCAGAACCTGTTACACGAATTCCTCTTTCTGTTGCTTTGGTACAAACTTCATCAAAAGCTTTATGTACAGATGTAATGTTTATGTTTGTCAGGTTCATTGAAATTTGTGCAATTCCATATTCTTCAATATACCAACCAATAGCTTTTACGCTTTTTAATGTGCCTGGAATTGAAACCGGTTTGCCGTCTTTATCGGTAATAATTTTTCCGGTCAGCGGATCGCCTTCGCGTTGCACTCTTCCGGCTTCGCGCACATCAAATGCAATTGAGTTGGCGCGACGGGTTGAAGTGGTATTTAAATTTACATTATACGCCACTAAAAAATCTCTTGCGCCAATTACTGTTGCACCGCGTTTTTCATCGTATTCTGCCGGACCAAAATCAGGTTTCCACTCAGGCAATTTTATTTTCTTAAAAAAACCTTCGTACTCACCTGCACGAATAACAGAAAGATTAGAACGTTTTTTATTTGCTTGCGCTTCTTCATACAAATACACCGCAAGATTTAACTCCTTCCCTACTCTCTCTGCAAGTTTTGATGCGTAAGATGCAGTTTCTTGCATAGAAATTCCTGCAATGGGTATGAGCGGACAAACGTCTGTTGCACCCATGCGCGGATGCTCGCCTTTGTGTTTGCTCATATCAATCAGTTCTCCGGCTTTTTTAATTGCCAGGAATGCGGCATCAATTACGGGTTGCGGCGCACCCACAAACGTAACAACGGTGCGGTTGGTTGCCTTTCCCGGATCAACGTTCAGCAAACGAACTCCTTCTACAGATTCAATTACATCTGTAATTTGTTTTATAATATTTAAATCGTGGCCTTCAGAAAAATTAGGGACACATTCTATGAGTTGCTGCATGGTTAATTCTTTTTTGATAAAAGTTTTAATTTTTCAATAAAATATTTTGCGCTGGTACAATTTGGGTGATTTGCTGCTCTTTCAAAAGAAAAATTACTCTTGTATAGCATTATCCGTGCAAGAATTTTTTTATCATTTACTCCTCTATTCAAATATTCCAAACGAAGTCGTTTTATTTCTTCAAAAGGACTCTTATATCCTTCCGGATTATCACATGTGAAATCAGTAATCCCTAAAAAACTTCCAAACGCTATTTGGTCTGCTAAAAACCATGCTTCGATTGTTTTTTTACTGATAACGCAAAAATGATTCTCTTGTGGACTTATCCGTTCTTTCGTTTGTGAAACACACAAATCTTCATCAAGATCAGTCAAAATGACAATTTTCTCAGCTCCATTCTTATACAAAATATTGCTATGCTCTTGAATTAAATGAGGAAGAAGATTATTATTCCCTACTACATTAACAATATTGGCAACATGATCAATTTCTAAAGAAGTAAGAAGATTTTTGAACGCTGGTGATTCTAAAAGAATTTTCTCTGTATCACCTTCAACAATAAAACCC
>JACMLS010000675.1 GCA_014379485.1 Bacteroidia bacterium
ATATCAAATTTATAAACCTTTAGTGTTGCATCGTAGCTGCCACCAAACCAATAGGTGCCCGCATCAACCATGCTTTCTAAAGTTCCATCGCTTTTATAAGCCTTAAGCCACAAACCTAAAGGAGGCTGGTAGGTTGTGCCAAACCATTGAGGATCCTGATCAACCGGAATTAATAATTCTGCTTTGGCAACAGCAATTGCACCTGAATCGCACAGATAAGTTAATTTAGAAAAGTTGAGATTGGCACCAAGCCCTGCCATACTTTGTATAAAAATATTTTTTTGCCCGTACACAGTATCGCCGGGAGCGGGATTGGTATTGAGTTGTGCCTGTAAGTTGCTGTTTGCAATTCCAAAATCATGATCAAAGTGATTGAAATGCCCTGTACCACCACCGCAGGTAAACTCAAGCATTTGCGATGATTGGGTAAAGTTATGATAGTAGAAAGTTATTTTGGTTGAATTATCATAAAGTAAAAAATACAAAAGAGAACCGTAATCTGGAGAAAAAACGGTTGTATTTTTTGTGGTAATGTAAAGCCCTTTAAATATTTTTTGCATGGCAGTACTATTGGCAAGGTTCACAGCGTCCTGCGTAAGCAAACTGTCTTCAAAAAAAGTTTTGTTTAAACGAATTCTTAATTGCTGTTTTACATTTACACCACCTACATTAACGCTGCATTTTGGCATTGGATAAAAAGAATATCCCGTTCCACTTTCTGTAATATCAGCCGGATTAAAAGGTTCGGTGTTGTAAGAAGAATAAAATGTAAGCGGATTTATTGAATCTGTAAGAAGATGAACGTTTACTTTCATCTGGTCTGTTGTGTCTCCGTAATAATCTATTTTGTAAACAAGAGAAAGTACCACAGAGTCCATTTGCGGTTTTGTGCCAGTGTTTACATTTGTAATATTATCTTTTAAAATAAAATTGGTAAAGATAGAGGCATCACTTCTTCCAAACACAGGGTCTGCATAAGAGCCTAATAAATAAATTCCGAGATTGTTTAGGCTTGAAATAAGAGAGTCATCTTTAACGGTTTTGCTTATGCAATGCGCATCGTCGTAAAAACTGGCGTAGAGCAAATCATTTTCGGGCTGAACATCGAGACCAAGAATGGAGTCTTCTTTTTTACACGAAAAAAAAATTGCGAAGACTGCAATAACGATTAAAAGGAATTTCTTTGTAAACATAAAGGGTGCAAAAATAAAAAAGTATAACACATAAACGAGGCTTTACGCAGTTTAGTGTTATACTTTTTGTTTTTTTAGGAATATTAGTCTGCCATTACTTCAGAACCCTCCAACACTTTGTCGTAGAATTCAGAATAAGCATCTAAGTATTCTTCAGGAGTTTTATAGGCAAGTGCAAGTTTACCTGCTTTTTTAACGTATTTCTGAATATCAGGATTGGTTTCTTCTGCAGCATAAACAACAGCGTCAGAATAATCAATTGCCAGTTTGCTCAGGTTTGCAAATGTAGGGTCTACCAGGTGCTTAAGATCTGCCTTTACCACATTTTCTACAGGAACTTTGTTAATGAAGTTTTTGTTAAGACTTCCCGGATAATCATCGTTATAAACAGAATAAATGATCTTTGTTTCTGCAAATAAAGGATTGTCTGCAAATGCTTTCTTAATATAAAGAGGCATAAGTGCAGTAAACCAACCGTGGCAATGAATAATGTCAGGAGCCCAGCCTAGTTTTTTAACGGTTTCAATAACTCCGCGGTTAAAGAAAATAGAACGCTCATCGTTATCATCAAAATATTTACCTTTTGCATCAGTAAGTACTTGCTTACGTTGAAAATAGTCTTCGTTGTCAATAAAATACACCTGCATACGGGCGGACGTAATAGATGCAACCTTAATAATAAGCGGATGATCTGTATCGTTAATGATAAGGTTCATACCGGAAAGGCGAATAACTTCGTGAAGCTGATTCCTTCTTTCATTTACCAATCCATATTTTGGCATAAAAGTGCGGATTTCTTTTCCGCGTTCCTGAATGCCCTGCGGAAGATACCTTCCGATATGGCTCATTGGATTTTCTTCGAGGTAGGGGGTGATCTCCTGGCAAACGAAGAGAACTCTTGCTTTTCTCATAGTGTGGGTTTAGTTGGTTAAAATGGAACGAAAAACGTAATAAGGTGATGTTAAACTTGATTAAACAAAATTAAAGAAAAAAAAACGAATTTTCAAAGGATTTAACGTAGTTTTGTTGAGATTTTTCGCTGATTTTTCTTGCTTTTGCAATTAAATTTGATTAAGAGATTATGCAGGTTTGTATAACTGAAAAAGAACTGAAAGAATACATTGCTGCTGCAAAAAAAGCCGGCAAAAGTATCGGGTTTGTGCCCACCATGGGCGCGCTTCATAAAGGCCATATTTCGCTTATTGAAGAAAGTAAAAAACAATGCAAATTCACCGTTTGCTCCGTTTTTGTGAATCCCAACCAATTTAACGACAAAAAAGATCTGGAGCGCTATCCAAGGCAGCCTGAAAAGGATACTGAGCTTTTAAAGAAGGCCGGTTGCGACTTGTTGTTTATGCCCACAGAAAAAGACATTTATCCTAAACCATACACACGCAAATTCAGTTTTGGCAAGTTAGACCAGGTTTTGGAAGGAAAACACCGTCCGGGCCACTTTAACGGTGTTGCACAGGTTGTAAGCCGCCTGTTTGAGCTTGTTGAGCCTGATAAAGCCTTCTTTGGTTTAAAGGACTATCAACAGCTCCTTGTGATTAAAGATCTTGTAAAGCAGCTAAAACTAAAAATTGAGATTGTTGGCTGTGCGATATTAAGAGACGAAGAAAATCTTGCCCTTAGCAGCCGCAACGCTTTATTAACCGAAGAAGAATACGACGAAGCCACATTTATTCCGATCTGGATGGATGAGGTTAAAAAACTTTCTACCCGTTACAAGGCCTCGCAGATAAAAGCGCGTATTGAAACACTTGTTGCGCAACGAGACAAAATGAAGTTAGATTACTTTGAGATTTGCGATGCAGAAACTTTAGAATCCATTAAAAATTTTGAAGATGCGGAGAATGGAAGTGTTGCTTTGATTGCGGTGCATGTGGGGAAGATAAGGTTGATTGATAATGTGATTCTTTAGGGACGAAGGGCGAGGGAAAGGGGCGAGTATGTATTGATGATTTTTTAATCCTTCGCAAATAATTGGAAATTACAATTAAATATACTGATGCTGCCAGGGCGTGTGTTGCTGTAAATAAGGCCACTTGGGAAATGTACATGCAAAAAAGTTTGTACATGGTATATGTAGGTCCCGGAATTGGTTTTCTTCTGCTTGCATTCGGGATATATGATTTTAATGGTTATTTTTCTATTGGAAACACCAAACGCAATTTTCATTTTTTTTTCTGGGTTGGTCTTTTCTTGTTTGTTACTTACTCTTTGCATTTAATAAGGGTTCTAAAAGCAAAAAAAATATTTTTTAAATCTTCCGAAGAATCGGTACTGAGACATTCGAACGGAACTAACGAAATATTAATTAAAATTGATGATGAGTTTCTTTTTTACCAAAGTTCACATCTTACGCAGAAAATGAGCTGGAGTTTAATAACAAGGTATGCATTCTACAAAAATTTCATTTTCATTTATACCGGCGATTCAACACTCGTTTCAATGTTTATTGACAGAACAATAATTACTGAAAATGATTATGCTGATTTAATAACTTTGTTAAAAAAACACGAGGTTAAATACGGATAAAAAAAATCCGTTGAAAAATTTCAGACTTTCTTTTTTTATGAAGACGAAAAAATCTACTTCACATTCCCTCTCGGAATATTCGGGCTCTCAGGATTTACAGAAAGTTTTAAAAGTTTTCTAAACAGAAACCTTCTTCACCAAAAAATAAAACAGCGCAATACAAAAAACATTATTCAATAAAATATTCCCAATCGCCCACACAGTTTCTCCCCGCTTAAATAACTCAAAGGTTTCATAGCTGAAGGTTGAGAAAGTGCTGAGGCCTCCGCAAAAACCAACAAGAATTAAAT
>JACMLS010000676.1 GCA_014379485.1 Bacteroidia bacterium
AGCTATAAGGATCACTAAGAAATAATAAATTTTAAATACTTTCGTTGAAAATATAAACCAATTTTAATAGATGGATAAATCCCTTTCTGAAACCTCCACCCTACTTTCCTGGTCATTAAGCAAAAAAATCGCATTCCGGTTTTTTGTTTTGTATTTTTTCCTGATCATGTTTCCTTATCCGCTCGATTTTATTCCATTATCAAATTCAGTTTTTCAGTACTATTATGATTTTATGAATGCTGCGACCATTTGGTTTGGCAAAAGCGTAATGGGTATAAAACAGCCGATAGAAATTTTATTTAACGGTAGTGGTGATACCACACTCAATTATGTGCGCGAATTCTTTATTATTGTACTCGCACTTATCGGCACAATCATTTGGTCTTTACTTGCGCGCAAGTACCCAACACATCAAAAATTTTCTTTCTGGTTTTCAGGTATTCTTAAATATTACCTTTTTTATTTTATGTGGAGTTATGGCTTTGCAAAAGTATTTCAATCGCAATTTCCGTTTCCAAGCCTGATAAAACTTTCTGAACCATTGGGCAATTTTTCTCCGATGGGCCTTGCCTGGTCTTACATGGGTTACTCGCCGGGTTACAATTTGTTTACCGGCGGCCTCGAAGTACTTGCCGGATGCTTATTGGTTTTTAAAAGAACAACTGCATTGGGCGCAATAATGCTTATGGGAGTAATGCTGAATGTGTTTATGATGAATTTACTTTATGATATTCCGGTAAAAATATTTTCTGCAGAATTAATTTTAATGGGGGCCTTTATTCTTGCGCCCGATTTTAAAAGAGTTGTTAATGTTTTCTTTTTAAACAAAACCGCAGAACCTGCAGACCTTTCTCCCTTCATAAAAAAGAAAAAACTCCGTATTATTTTAGGGGTGCTTAACGTTTTGATTGTGGGTTATCTTTTTACTGATAATTTCATTAGTAACTATGGTTACGCAGCCGACGCTAATGACATTGGAAAACGCCCGCCCCTTTATGGAATTTATAAGGTAGAAAAATTTATCAGGAACGGAGACACCATTCCCCCGCTTACAACAGATTCAACGCGTTGGTTCCGGCTCATTGTTCAGAGTCCCGAAAAAGTGCGGCTCGAGAACATGAAACTTCAGAAATATTTTGAAAGCATGGAAGTTGATTCGGTCAAAAGAACAGGAATTATGAAAAACACGTTCGATTCAACACTTGTTTTTAATTTCACTTATCAATTCCCACAAAAAGAAAAATTAATTGTAGAAGGAATTTTTGGCAAAGACACTTTGAAGGTTGAAATGCAGAAAGTGAATGTGGATAGTTTTTTATTGATAAAACGTGGTTTTCACTGGATAAATGAAGAGCCTTTTAATAAACCGAGGTTTGAGGGACCGTGAGAAAGCCAGGGTTTTCCGTCTTTTTCACCACTTAGGGCACTTAGCTTTCACTAAGAAATAGTAGACTACAACATTTGAAGAAAATGGAGAACCAAAAAATTAATTCCGTTTAAACTCTTTCATTCCGCTTTGTAAAAACTCCAGTAATTTCTCAGGTGTTTCATCAAAAAAATTGATTGGAATGGCAAGCGGGGTTCCGTGTGTTTTCCACATTAATTCTGCGGCTCTGAGCGTATTGGGCTCATCCACTTCATGCGCGTAAAACCCGGGAACACTTACAAAAATTAATATTGCCTTACTTAATTTGCCTCCGTCATTAAATCTAAAACCTTGAATATGGAGCCACGGAACAAAGGTTCCTTCTCCAACGTCTTTTTTATACCAGACACCCGTTTCATCAATACGAATTCCGGGCCGTTTGCGAAGTACATGACGCAATCCGAAAATAAATGCAATTACATAAACCGGAGTTCCAACCCAAATTACAAACTCTTCTTTTCCCTTATTAACAGCGTTTAGAATAATTACAATATAAATAACGGTAAGAGCAAGGTCTAAAATTACAAACCAAAGCAAGGTTTTTTTTTTGCTGAAGAAAATTTCTACCGGAAACGAATGGTTTACTGACATGAAAGATCAGAAGAGATAAGCAATTAAATTCACTCTGTTGTTTTAAATTTTTTGAGCCCTTGTTCAAAAACCTCCAGTACTTCTTCCGGAGATTCGTCATAATATCCCATTCCAAGACTCACCGGGGTTCCATGTTTTTCCATCGCATACTTTGCAACGGCCATTTTATTCCGATCCATTTTTTGTGCTAAGTAAAATTCCGGGTTGTTTACCAAAATAAATAGTATGCTGCCATATCTTTTTTTAACCAGCTTAAAACTTTCTATATCCTGCCAAGCCACAAATCTTCCTCCGCCATACTCAAATCGCTGCCATATTCCCTTTTCATCAACACGTAATGCAGCCTTGCGCTCTATAATACTCCAGATCTGTAAGGAAAGGTATAACGCGGAAAGCGGCCCGCCAATCCACACAACATAAAAAGATTTAAAGTTGAACAACATGTCATTATAAGACAGTATCCAGGCAACGACAAGTAAAAGTAAAATAATCCCAAAAGTAATCAGCCCCTTTTTTGTACTAAAAGGTATTGAATACGGAAAAGAATACTTTATTGGCATCAGATTTTACGAATTCAAGGTTTGCAACTGCTCCTCCAAAGATTTTATTTTACTTTCCGCGTCAGATTGTTTCTGCTTTTCCTTTTCAATCAATTCTGGTTTTGCCTTGGCAACAAAATTTTGGTTGCTGAGTTTTATCTGCACAGATTTTAAAAAGCCTTTGTTGTATTCTATTTCTTTTAGAATTCTTTCTTTTTCTGCGGCAGTGTCAATTTTTCCCGTAAGAGGAACAAAAAATTCTGTACCCGGAATTACGAATGAAACAGCACCCTCAGGTTTTGCATCGGTATAAGTAAATGCAGAAAGATTGGCGAGTTTTACAATTACTTCGTTAAAATCGCTTTTCTTTTCGCCTTGTACGCGGGCCTGCAGTTCCATTTTTTCTTTAGGAGAAATATTTTTTTGATTGCGGATATTTCTTACCTGGGTTACAATTTCTTTTGCCTGCTCAAACAATTTAATTTTATCTGCGTCCGCTTTCTGAACTTTTGGCCATTCTGCAACTATGATGCAATCTTTTTCTGAACGTTCTGTAATTAAATGCCAGATCTCTTCTGTAACAAATGGCATCCATGGGTGCACGATCTTTAAAATATCTTCTAAGAAATTAATTGTGGCATCATACGTTGCTTTGTCAATTGGAAGTGCTTTCCCATCAATAAACTCAGGTTTAATTGCTTCAAGATAATAGGCACAAAAATCATCCCACACTAATTTGTAAGTTGCCATTAAAGCATCGCTCATTCTGTACTTATCGTAATGATTGTTTATTACCGCAAGCTGTTCATTAAGCCTGTTAGCAAACCAATCAATGGCTTGTTTTTGCGCTGCGTTTTGCTCAACTTCATTTACTTCAAAACCTTTTATGAGTTTAAACGCATTCCATATCTTATTCCAGAAATTTCTTCCCTGCTCGCAATACTTAGATACAAGCGGTGTTGCGGGCGTAATTTCTAAAGGCGTATCAAACATTAAATCGTTTCCGGCAGGCGATGAATATAAAACGCCAACACGAATGGCGTCCGCGCCGTACATTTTAATAAGATCAAGCGGGTCAGGAGAGTTGCCAAGCGATTTGCTCATTTTACGCCCTAACTGATCGCGTACAATTCCGGTTAGATAAACGTTGGTAAAAGGTTTTTCTCCCATGTACT
>JACMLS010000677.1 GCA_014379485.1 Bacteroidia bacterium
GGATAAGACTTCGACTCGCGCCTGCCATACACAGGCCGCTCAGTCTGACATTAAAACTGAAAATCAAAAATAAATTTACCGGAGTTTAAACGCTCCGGTTTTTTTTTGAAGAAATTAATCTAACTGATTTTTCAGCATTCAAACATTTTGGGCTAAAGCCCATTTTACTTTTTTCATTCCAACCCTCCCGCTAAAGACGGGAGGGTTATTGATTTTTTTACTTAATAAGAAAATCAATAAGCAGCCGGTCTTTAGCCGGCTGTCGGGAGCAAAAACCAAAAAATCGGGCTTTAGCCCAAAAAGAAATTAAAACATGGGGGAGAAAATATCCTTCCACTTTCGCTTTTATCGTTAATTAAATGTTGAAAATCTTTGTCTCATTCTCATACTATTCCATCCAAATCATTGCTAATTTTCATTGAGAAATTCCTACTTTAGCGCCTCCAAAAATTGGCAAAAACATAACCTCATGGAAACAATGGAAAAAACCGAAACATCTTACGAAGGACAGTTGAATGAGTGGGTAGAAAATGAAAAGGCAACCTTAGACCTGATCAGCATTACCGGAAAACTTTGGTTCGAAAAATCTATTGAACTTGTTTTGTTCAGAAACCAGATGGTAGACAGAAGCGCCACTGAATTAATGAACTTACATGAGTACGCTAAAACAATTGTAAAAAAACCTATCAGCGTAAAAGAAAGTGTATTGATCGCAACCGCAATTCACGGTTTAGATATTTGCCCTTCTCGTTTAGATATCGGAAAACTTGCTTACGAGTGGCACCTTGAACAAGACAAATTTAAAACAGCAACAGATTTTATTAAAAATAAACTGGCAGATTTTATTGGCAAGAAAGACACGTTTACTCCAAAAGATGTAGTGCTTTTTGGTTTTGGAAGGATTGGAAGACTGGCTGCAAGAGAATTAATTTCGCAGGCAGGTAAAGGCCAGCAGTTACGTTTACGTGCTATTGTAACACGCGGAAATTCTGACGGAGAAATTATAAAACGTGCAGATCTTTTACGTAACGATTCTACTCACGGACCATTTCCGGGAACTGTAATTGAAGACCTTGAAAAGAAAGCACTCATCATTAACGGACACACAGTTTATTTTATAGATTCTGCAAAACCAGAAGATGTAGATTATAGTGCTTACGGAATTCATGATGCACTCTTAATTGATAATACAGGTGCGTGGAGAGATCGCGAAGGATTGAGTAGACATTTAAAAGCAAAAGGAATTTCAAAAGTATTACTTACTGCTCCGGGCAAAGGAGATATCCCGAATGTTGTTTACGGAATCAATCACGAAACAATTGACATTAAGAAAGAAAATGTTTTTTCCGCAGCTTCATGTACAACCAACGCAATTATGCCTATACTTTATGTAATAGAAAAAGAATTAGGCATACAGCGCGGGCATATTGAAACTGTTCACTCTTATACAAACGATCAGAATTTATTAGACAACTACCACCCGAAATATCGCCGTGGACGCTCTGCGGCATTGAACATGGTAATTACAGAAACCGGAGCAGAAAGCGCAATCAAAAAAGTATTGCCACAACTTTCCGGAAAATTTACAGCGAACTCTGTGCGTGTTCCCACCCCAAATGTTTCGTTGGCCATTTTAAATCTTACCATCAACAAAGAGGTAACAAAAGATTCTGTAAATGAAATTATCCGCAAATATGCATTAGAAGGAAATCTTGTAGAACAAATTCAATACGCATTCAGTAACGAATTAGTTTCTTCTGATGTAACCGGAAATCCTTGTCCATCTGTTTTCGACAGCCAGGCAACAATTATTGCGCCCGATAAAAAGAACATTGTGTTGTA
>JACMLS010000071.1 GCA_014379485.1 Bacteroidia bacterium
AAAGCATCGCAGAAAGAAAAAACATTCTTGCAAGAGGAAGCATATTCAAAAATAAAAAATCCCCGCCGTAAAGCAGGGATCTCAATTTGATTTTATGAAGTCTTAACGACTGATGCGTTTCTGATGTTTCAAGCCGTTTGTCTTTATTAATGGTGATGATGTCCGCCCGGACCATGAACGTGTCCGTGTTCAAGCTCTTCAGCAGTTGCTTCTCTTACGTCTAAAACAGATCCAACAAAATGCAGATCGTGGCCAGATAACGGATGATTAAAATCCATGGTAACCTGTTCTACGCCTATTGCAGTTACAATTCCCAACAGAACATTTCCGTCAGTATCGTTCATCTCTAATTCGTTTCCAACTTTTACACGTTCTTCATCAAATTGCCCGTCAACAATAAACGCTTCTTTGTTTACCTGAATAATATAGTCTGCTTCTTTTAATCCGTAAGCATTTGCCGCTTTGATGTGAAAATCAAAAGTGTCCCCGGTTTTTTTACCCGTGAGTTCTTTTTCAAAATCAGGAAGCAAAGAGCCGCTTCCGGTTAAAAATACAAATGGATGTTCTGTTGAAGTTTGTTCAACAAGATTTTCGGCACCACCGTCTACTTTTGAAGTGAGGTGATAATTTACAGATACAACTGTGTCTTTTTTAATGTTCATGAGCATTTTTTTTACCACTAAGGGCACTAAGATTACACTAAGCTGCCACTAAGATTGTTGTTATTTATTTTGTTAGTTAATTTCATTGTCACACTGAGCACGTCGAAGTGTGATTAAATTTCAAATTTTATTCCTTGTGCAAGCGGCAATTTTGTTCCGTAGTTTATTGTATTGGTTTGCCTGCGCATATAAATTTTCCAGGCATCGCTTCCAGATTCTCTTCCACCACCTGTTTCTTTTTCTCCGCCAAATGCGCCGCCAATTTCTGCGCCGCTGGTACCAATGTTTACGTTTGCAATTCCGCAATCAGATCCTTCTGCGCTCAAAAACTTTTCTGCCTCACGCATATTCAAAGTCATGATAGAGGAAGAAAGTCCTTGCGGAACTCCGTTTTGTAAAGCAATCGCTTCTTCAATGGTTTTGTATTTCATAATGTATAAAACAGGCGCAAAAGTTTCGTGCTGTACAATTGCAAAATCGTTGTGTGCTTCTGCAATGGCAGGTTTTACATAACAACCGCTTTCAAATCCTTTACCTTCTACAATTCCGCCTGGTACCAGGATTTTTCCGCCTTCTGCAATTACTCTTTCAAGCGCACTTAAATAATCTTTAACCGCGTTTTTATCAATAAGCGGACCTACGTGATTTTTTTCATCAAGCGGATTTCCGATCTTCAATTGTCCGTAAGCTTTAACTAATTTTTCTTTAACACTGTCATAAATACTTTCGTGTATAATTAATCTGCGTGTGCTGGTGCAACGTTGGCCAGCTGTACCAACTGCGCCAAAAACCATTGCTGGTAAACAGGCTTGCAGGTCTGCGTTTTCTGTAATAATGATGGCGTTGTTTCCGCCAAGTTCTAATAAACTTCTTCCAAAACGCTCAGCAACTTTTACTCCCACAATTTTTCCAACGCGGGTAGATCCGGTTGCACTAATGAGTGGTACGCGTTTGTCTTCGCACATTTGCTCGCCGGTTTTAGAACTGCTTACCATTAAGCAACCAATTCCTTCAGGTAAATTATTTTCTTTTGCTACTTCGTTCCAGATGTTTTGACAGGCAACTGCACACACAGGCGTTTTGCTGGATGGTTTCCAAACGCAGCTGTCTCCGCAGATCCAGGCAAGCGCAGTATTCCAGGCCCACACGGCAACCGGAAAATTAAATGCAGAAATAATTCCTATAATTCCGGCAGGATGCCATTGCTCGTACATTCTGTGGTCTGGTCTTTCGCTGTGCATGGTAAGGCCGTGCAATTGTCTCGATAAACCAACTGCAAAATCGCAGATGTCAATCATCTCCTGCACTTCGCCCAAACCTTCCTGTAAAGATTTTCCCATTTCATAAGAAACTAATTTACCAAGGTCGTTTTTACGACTGCGTAATTTTTCTCCGAATTGTCTTACGATTTCGCCACGTTGCGGGGCCGGAATTTTTCTCCAGTACAAAAATGCTTCTGTAGCAGATTGCATTATTTTTTCGTAATCCTGTTTTCCGGCAATGCGTACAGAGGCAATTAATTTTCCGTCGGCCGGAGAATAAGATTCTATCACATCTCCGGTTGCAAAAAAACCAGTTCCGGTGGAACAGCCGTCGTTCATTTCTTTTATTCCAAGTGCCTTAAGCGCTTTTTCAATTCCGAAAGTATCAGTTGCAGTTAGTGTTGACATAGTTAAAAAATTGGAACGTAAAGGTAGGAATTTGATTGATATGGAAAAGAAAAGAGGTTTTTTTAACCTGCGGGAAATGAAGGCTTTTGAGAGCTAAAAGACCGGCCAGAAAATCCACCTTTTAGATGGGGATGAGTTTTGGGACGATACTTTAAAAAAAATCTTAGCCGAAAGCCAATTTTAATGGGCAGAATTTATTTTGTGGTTTGATTTGAAGTATCTTTATTTTCTGAAACAAGACACAAATTCTTTGTTTATACTGAATGAAAATTTTTCCGCTAATAATTATTTTTCTTTGTGTTTGTAGTTTTGCTCATACTCAAAGTCAGCAAAAACAAACTGCACATTTCAGAGTTGCACCAAACCATATAAGAGATGATAGTTGCCAACAAACCTGGTCGTGGACAATTAACCGCAAAGCAGTTAAACCCGGCAAGAGCGGAATGCTGTTAGCAGTTTGTTTTCCGAAGCCTGATACGGCCGTTGTTATTAATAAACTGACAAAAGAAAAAAGAATTATTATTTCGCGGTTTGATCCCAATCACGATTATTTACTTACGGGTCAGGGTTGTGATAATGCAATGGAAATTTCTGATGAGGCAAGAAATAAAAAAATGAATTCTGTTTACGATTCTATTTATAAACTACCGGCCAAAGTTCAGGATAAGGCTTATGACCGCGCCGATTCTTTTTTTATGAGCAACGAAACGCCAAAGGTTATTTTTAAATTGCTTAATGCTTCCAAATCTGATTCTGTGGGTGGCACTTTTGGAGAAATTCACATCGGTTATACTTCGGGCCGTGTGCTCAGAAATAATTTAACGGATACAATTTCGGAGCCCTTCTATATGGCAGAGTGGGGGAGCTATTGTTACCAGAGCATTATAGGTTTTGTTTCGCGCAAAGGAAAAATGAACGACGATCCAAATAAGCAAGGAGTTTATTTTACGAAGAAAGAATTTACCGGCCCCACGTTTTTTCTTACGCATGAATTGTTTTCTGCTTACCTCCGCTTCTTCAACAAAGAAAAAATTCTGATCACTTATGATCTGAAGAAGAAGAAAACGAAAGTTGAGATCATCGAATGATTTTTGCCACTCCCGATAATTTATCGGGATCGCGGATTAGCACAGATTAAATGCACGGTTTTTTTTAAATAATCGGCGGGGAATAGCTTTGTAAATTGGAACCTGGCCTAATTCAGGCTTGTTTTAATTATATTAAAGAGTGCAAATTTTTTTCCTAATGTACACCCAAAACAAAAAACGTTTTTTGTTTTATCTATTTTGACGAAAGGCGTACCTATCTCCAGGTCTTCTTTTATTTGTTTCTTATTATAAGAAAACCCCATCACTTTACTCAAAGGTTTTAATTTCTTAAACAAATAAGTGTCAACAGCATCAGAAAGATTATTTGCTCTGAGTTGCATAATAAATGTGCCACCGTCATATGTCGTAACAAACGTGTATAACTCTTTATTTTTCACGTATAAAATCTTTCTATTGTGTTCTGAGTTTCTATGTGTTTCAAAAGGGAGTAAGCTATTTCACAATTTTAAAATTAAAGTTCGGAGTCTGATTTACTCCCCACAATTTTAGCCAGATGGGCAACATCATTTCTGTTGCACGCGCGCCGGTAAGATCTCCAATGTCAATCGGATTTTTCCATCCAAACCAACCGAGAATTTCTTTTACTTTTTGTTTTGCGCCATCATCATTTCCGCACAAAAAAACATCATGTTCTCCTGCAACCAAAGAAGCGTCTACCATTAAATTACAATTCATGGTATTTAAAGTTTTTACCACTTTTGTTGCCGGAAATTGCTTCTGAATTTCTTCTCCCAAAGAATTTGTATTGGATAATGAGGGAATTAAAAACGGAGGCATTCCTTTTGAAAAATCAAGGGGGTTAGAAATATCAAGCAATATTTTTCCCGCCAGATTTTTTTCTCCGGCCAGTTTCATTACATCAAGCGTAGCATCGCCTTTGGTGCAATTAAAAATTACTTCGCCAAAAGCAGCGGCTTCTGCAAAAGTTCCGGCAGAAGATTTAGCCCCTGCACTTTTTACCCAGGCCGCAGCTTTTTCGTTAGTGCTGGTGCGTGAACCCATCATTACATCGTGTCCCAACGCAATTAATTTTGAACCGATTGTGCTTCCTACCATTCCAGTTCCAAGTATTCCAATTTTCATATTTATTTGGTTTTAAATTTTTGTTTAATTGAATTATGATGTAAATTTGGCTAGTTAATTTCAAATATACAACAACTGTCATAAAGTATAGTGACTATACAAAACAACTACTTACTGATTTTCAACCAAATAAAATTCATAAAAAATGATCGTCAACGGAAAAGAACTGGAAATTAAGATGAACGGGCGCATTTATCACTGCGCTCTGGATGTAACGATGGATTACATTGGAGGTAAATGGAAATCGGTTGTACTTTGGTATCTCAGGAACAAGACCATGCGCTTTGGCGAATTGCGAAAACAAATTCCGGACATTACAGAAAAAATGCTGAGCATGCAGTTAAAACAATTAGAGATGGACGGAATTGTAAAGCGCGAAGTTTTTCCGGAAGTGCCGCCGCGGGTAGAATATTCTCTTACCAAAGAAGGAAAAGGAATGTTGCCCATGTTGGAGGCTCTTGCTGAATGGGGAAGAACCAAGGCAAAGAGAGATGGAGTGATACAGGAAAGGAAAAGAGTTGTAAAAGCGAAAAAATAGTTCTCACTTACATTTTCAGGAAGCATGAATAGTTTTGGAAATTTTAAAAGAATAAATTTAGGCTGGAGTTTTGCCGGAGGTGGTTTATTATTACTGTTAATGGGAAGCTATTTTTATTTCAGCACAAGAATGTTTCTTTCGGGCGCAAAATGTACTGACGCCGAAATTGTTTCATTTAATGAGGCCAAAGTTAGCAGTAGAAATACAGACACCTTCAGAAAATTTTACGCTGAAATGATATTTAAAGCCGACAACGGAAAACGGTATAAAATAAGAAGTGACATAGCAAAGAATTTAGGTGAAGAAGAAATCGGACAAAAAATAAAAGTTTATTATAACGATGCTAACCCGGCAGAATTTATGTTCAACCCAAAAACCTCAATGAATTCGCATTTACCGATTATCTTTTTAGCACTAATACTGATGGTCGGGGGCTTTATATTTCACAGAAAAGAATTGAAAAATAAAAAACAAGACCTTCTAAAGAAATCTGCATTATGCCAAGCAAATAAAAACATTTTTAATTGAGAATTATTGTTTTAAAATGAAAAACATTATTGATTTTCTTACGGAAGATTTTGATGAATATCTCAACTATTCGCTTAAGGGATTTAAAGAAAAAGTAAACGCATATACCATTGATTTTACAAGAGGTGAAACCGTAGTGTCAAAACTTCTTTGTGTTGAAAAAACCGGTCACACTGAAAAAGAAGCCTTGATTATTTTAACTCAGCGTTTACTTATGATAAACGAAGAATGGTTGAGTTTTGATGATTATTCAAAGGAAGATGTCATCAGGTGGACAGATTACCTGAAAAACAATTATGAAAAAGCCTCATACTTGACCAATATTTCTCTTCCCGCAGATAAAGACAACTGTTTTATAACAGGTGTTCTGGCCTCGGCTGATGTACAATCAATAAATTATAACAAACGCCACCTAAGCGTTAAAGAATTCCGCGATACAAACCCTTTGATGAATGAACAGATTATCAGCGTTTCAAAATCTGAATTCGAAAGACTCGAATGCGAATTCTACATTGAAACAACCAGCCATTTTTTACTCTACAACTGGTATACAACTGCCTGAAAAGCAGTTTAAACACTATTTGTATTTAAAGCGTATCTTAGTGCAATAAACTTTAAACACACACTTTGACATTCGACGATTTTAATTTTGATGCGCAATTAATGGATGGTTTAAATACCATGGGTTTTAAAACACCCACACCCATTCAGCAACAAGCCATTCCTGTTTTATTGGAAAACAGAGACCTTATTGCCTGTGCGCAAACCGGTACCGGAAAAACTGCGGCGTACCTTTTACCTATCATGAACAAAATTCTGAAAGCGCCCAAACGACATTTGAATACTTTGATCATTGCTCCCACAAGAGAACTCGCTGTACAGATCGACCAGCAAATAGAAGGGCTTGGATATTTTTGCGGTGTGGGTTCTATTGCAGTTTATGGCGGAGGCGATGCAGTAACATGGGGAAGACAAAAAAGAGCTTTACAGGAGGGCGTTGACATTGTATGCGCAACTCCGGGAAGATTAATGGCGCTGTTGCAAGCGGGCGATATAAATTTTACTCATCTGGAGCATTTGGTACTGGATGAAGCAGACAGAATGCTGGACATGGGTTTTTTTGATGACATTATTAAGATCATTAAATACCTGCCGGCAAAAAGACAGAGCATTTGTTTTTCTGCCACCATGCCTTTCAAAATGCGCGAGCTGGCCAAACAAATTTTAAAAGAGCCTGCAGAAATAAACATTGCTATTTCAAAACCTGCAGAAGGAATTGACCAGCAGGTTTACATTGTTTACGATAACCAGAAAGAAAAACTTTTAAAACATATTCTCACACAAAAGGATTATCAATCCGTTCTTATTTTTTCTTCAACAAAAGAAAAAGTAAAGAAAATGGAATTTGATTTAAAGAGAATCGGCATCCGCGCAAAATCTTTTCACTCAGATTTAGAGCAACCGGAACGTGAAGAGCTGATGAACAAATTTAAAAGCCGTAACGTAAAAA
>JACMLS010000009.1 GCA_014379485.1 Bacteroidia bacterium
GCAGCGGAACTTGTGATAAAGACATCCAAATCACCGCCCTCGGACAAACTGTAACCAAAACACTACCCTAAATTTAATGTGTGAGTAAATGAGTAAATAAAAAATACTTATTATCAAACATTCGCTCATTTACTCATTCAAAAAATCATTATGGAACTCATTCAAGGTCAGTTGGGAAGTTACAAATTGTTGTTTCTTCTTGTTATTTTCTCGGCTATGTTGGCTGAAGTCATCTGGAACCATGCCACACATCACAAGGGTTATCATCCGAAAGAAACGCTGGCAAACTTTCTTATTTTCATCGGACATCAGTTTTTTGGCAAAGTTATTTATGCAGGAATGAAATTAGCTGTCTTAGATTTTGTCTATCGGATAAGTCCTTTCCAGATTGAAAACAATGTTTGGACGTTTTTATTTTGCTTTATTTTAGTGGATTTTGCCTATTTCTGGTTTCATTGGGCTTCTCACAAAGTAAAGTTTTTATGGGCTTTTCACCACACCCACCACTCTTCAACCTTGTATAACTTGTCGGGTGCCTATCGGCTCAACTGGTTTGGAGGTTTGGTGAATCTCATATTTTTTGTTCCGATAATTTTGCTGGGTTTTTCACCCATGTTTGTGGTAGCGAGTATTTCTCTGAATCTTTTTTACCAATTTTTTCTGCATACGGAAGCCATTGGAAAACTTGGTTTTTTAGAAAAAATACTCAATACACCTTCTGCCCACAGGGTACATCATGGTTCTGATGAGGAATACTTAGACAAAAATTTCGGAGGCGTTTTTATTATCTGGGACAGGCTTTTTCGTACCTATCGGGAAGAAACCTTCAAACCAAAATACGGCGTTACTACCGGATTTGTAGGCTACAATCCCCTGAAAATCATTTTCAAAGGCTTCATAGAATTAACCAAAGGTGTAAAAGTCAAGCCCTGACGGGTTTTGCCTTACGCTATTTTATAAGTCCGGGGTTTTAACTTCGGACTTCTTTTTTAATTTTTAATCCCTTTTTTACGAAAATCATAATTCTTTCAGGAATCTCTTTTTTCCTGTTTTGCAAAACCGGTTTCGCCCAAGAACAAAAAATTCCTTCCTCGCAAGAAAGAGCAACCCGAATTACCACAGAAATGAACATTCGTTTGCACTTGACAGAAATACAAAAGCCAAGAGTACAAGCAATCAACCTTAAATATGCCAAATTGGTACAAAAAGAAGTGATTGAACCGGAATTGTCGGAGGTTTCAAAATATTTTAAATTTATGAAAATTGACAGTCGGAAAAGTGAGGAGCTAAAAAAAATTCTTATGCCTGAGCAATTCAAGCAATACGAAAAAATGAAAGAAGAGGCGATAAAAAAAATAATGTCGGAAAAATTACGCTAAATTTTTTGACAATAATTGTCGTTTTTTTACCGTTCGTTGAAGCCCGCTGCCAGTCTGTTGAAACCCCCAAATAATGAGTAAACGTCAAGTTGATTCCTTCATCAAAGAGACATAAACATTAGTTTTATTTAAACCCTAAACAAAAACAATGAAAAACAAAACAAACACCATGAAGTTCGTACAAGGTATGACCTTCTCAGCACTTCTTTTTGTGAGTGTTAATCTTTTAGCTCAAGAGACAGCACCAACTGTTTCTGAGCAGAATGCAGACAATAGACAGGAAGCAGTTCAAAAAAACAGCAAGAAGCGTCAGCAAACTGTACAAGGTAATACAGAAAAACGGCAATCTACCGTAAAAACCAATACTTCAAATCGCCAAACCACTGCTGCTCACAACACCAACAACCGTAAGTCGGTTACACAAGACGGAGTTGTTACGCAAGAGGAAGCCATTGAAACCGGCAAAACAAACAGTAGTAACCGCAAGCAAACAGGCAAAAGCAATACAGAGAATCGCCGTACCACAGGTGGCAGTAATGCTAAAGACCGCCGGAACGCAGGCAAGGAAAACACAACCGAACGCCGGAATAGATACGGAGAAAACAGGGCTAACCGCCGGGCAAACCAGTAATTTTAAGATTAATTACATTGGGTATGTCAATCCTTTTACCTACTGATGTTTTAAATTGAATATTTTATACTAAAAAAAGCTGCCCTCGCTGGAGGCAGCTTTTTTATTGTACAAACCTTTTTGTGATACCTTTCGGATTATTCTTAAATGGATTTTCCAACTTCA
>JACMLS010000072.1 GCA_014379485.1 Bacteroidia bacterium
ATTTTTTTTAATATCTAAAAAATCAATCCTTATCTTCAACAATGCATTCAATTTCTTTTATGTCCCAATCAGGGTTTTCCGAAAAAAAATTAATTGTTTCCGACATGAGAATCCTTTTAAGCTCTTCCTCAGATTTCCCTTTATTAATCAATGTAATCCCTCGGTCCATATAGAATCCCCCTGTTACATTTACTTTATTTTTCCACCAATTGGTAATACTAAGATTAATATTTATACCGCAACTAACACCCATTCCATCAAAATATCCTTGAAGATAGTTGGCTACAATAGAGTAGGGCACAGGGCTACTATGCCCAATTACTAAAGCCGGTTTCTCCTTTAGGAGTTTTAATCTTTCTAACAATTTCAAGTTCTTTTTTTCGTCCATTTATTTATGGGAAATATTTACAGAACTAAATTAAACTATTTTTCTGCAATTAATCTAAAAGCGATAAAATTGATTTACTGTTTGTTTCATGAAAAAATAATTTCTTATGCATCTCCAATAAAAAAACCGGGAGTGAGCTCTCCCGGTTTTAACCAATAAACACAAACAACTCCATAAATAGAAATCAAAAAACCGATTTCACATCATGGTCACTTAACTAACCAAACAAACTAAACACATCAACTAAACAAACCAAGATACATGGACATTTATTTATTCGCTATCTTTAATTAATTCTGCATTTTCTTCTCCAATTACTTTTGGCAATACAACCGGTGGTTTTGCAGGCGCTAAAGGATCAACGTAATCCCACGCTAAAATTCTGAAAGCAGTTCTGCGGTTGGCCTGATGCATTGCTTCTTTCTCCTGCTCTGTTTTTGCTTTTGCAATAACTTTATCAGAAAATAAAGGTTTGTCTTCTCCCCAACCTTTTGGAGCAATACGTTCTGCTGCAATTCCCTTTACTTTTATAAGATAATCAACACAGCTCTGCGCACGTTTCTCTGCAAGCTCTTTATTGTGCTTTACAGTTCCTCTTGTATCTGTATGTGAACCCAGTTCAATTTTTATTGTGGGATTTGTGATCAGCACGTTGTACAAATACTCAAGCGAATCTTTTCCCTGTTGCGTTAATACCGATTCATCAAAATCATATAATACGCGCGGAATTTTTAACCCTCCTATTGTTATTGATTCCAGTTCAAAATTCTTTTTGAATTGTGTCGATTTCTTCACAAAAGTTTCGAATTTTCCAACATCATTACTGGCAACAAAATTCTTCCCGTCATGCGATTTTGTTTCTGCAGAAGTTTCACAATTTACACTGTAGTGATTATCCTTATCTAATTTAGAAGAATAAAAACCGGTTGCATCTGTTTTTACGGGAAAATAAATTCCGTTATCACCCTTGATCAGGATGGTAGCATTTGCAACCGGGGTTTCAGAACCTTTTTCTTTTACAAACCCACAAATATCAATTAGGATCGGCTCAACAACAAAACTCCAGATATCATCTCCGCCTTTTCCACCTTCACGGTCAGATGTAAAGTAGCCACGCTCTTTTTTTCCTTCAAAAATAATTCCGAAATCATCTTGCGGAGAATTTAAAGGTGACTGAAGATTTTTTGATTCGTTAGAAAATTTTCCTTCTTTATTAATTTCAGCCACAAACAAATCCAATCCTCCCATTCCGATTCTACCGTTAGAAGAAAAGTAAAGCGATTTTCCATCGTCATGCATAAAAGGATAGGCTTCTGTTGCAGATGTATTAACTGAAGGGCCCAAATTTACAGGACTCCCCCACTCTTTTGTGCGCTTATCAAAATCAACTTTCCAAATGTCATGGCCTCCATAGCCTCCCGCCATATCAGATGCGAAATACAAAGTATTCCCATCGGGCGAGAGACATGGATGCCTGAAAGAAACTGTGTCCGATTCAAACGGTAGCGCCGCTGACTCACCCCAAGTAGCGCCGCTTTTCCTGGATACCCAGATATTGCACGCCAGTACTTTTCCTTTCTCCTCGGAACAGTGTGTATAATAAATTAAATCTCCTTTTCTGCTTACATTACAAGATGCATCGTTGTGAATTGTATTAATTGGCGCACCAATAGATTTTGGTTCGCTCCATTTTCCGTCTCTTCCTAAAATAGATGCGTAAATATCAGAATGATTGTGACCTGTAATAATATCCTTGTTGCCATCTACTCCTTTTCTGTTGGAAGAAATTAAAAGTTTATTAAATTTTTTATGCTCTTCAAACGCAGGCGAATAATCATTCTCGGGCGAATTGAGATAGACCATGTTTTCTACTTTATGCGGTGTTGGATTTGCGGTCCAGATCCTGGATTCTTCGCAGGCCTTAATTGCTTCTGCAGGTCTGTTATCTGAAGGAACTTCTGCCTGGTATTTTTTATATTCTTCAATTGCTTCGTCGTAACGCTGAAACTCTCTGCGGATTTCTCCGAGATAAAAATGCGATAAAGGATCTGTGTACTTTGCCTTGATTGCTTTTGCATAAAATGTTTCGGCGGTTTTAAGATCATTAATATGCCTGTAACATTCTGCCATGTAAAAAAGTGATTGCGATTTTACAGAACGATCTCCTGTTTTTTCATACACTTTTGCATATAATTCTGCTGCAAGGTGGTAGTCTTTGTTTGTGTAGTGCTGTTCCGCTTCTTTGCGGATCTTATTCTGGGCATTGATCATGGTAAACCCGCCGAGTGTTAGGGTGATGGCGAGTATTGTTTTTCTTTTTATCATAATATTTTTTGGATTTAATTCAAAAACACAAACAGGTAACAGAACAGTTTACAGTTATCGGTTTTCAGTTAAAAGTTAAGTTAGTTCGTTCAAGAAGTTTAAAAAAAAGTTCAAAAAGTTTTGTTCAAAAAAAGCTCAAGAAGAAACCATCCATTTAGGAAATGGCAGAAGGAAATTCAATACAGTTAAACAAATTCAAAATTTACTACTTGTCACACTGAGCGGAGCCGAAGTGTGACATTGCATTAAGATTTAGAAAAAAATTATGCGGGGGAATTGTAAAATAAAAACAACAAGCAAAAAAGAACTACTGTTTAGATACTAAAACACAAATTGGTAACAGTAGTTCTTTTAACAGAAATTAATTAACCTTCTTCAGATACAGAAGATCACAAATATTAAACTTGCTGCCAACAGGAGTCCTTCTACTAAGACAGGAACATCTTTCACCACTTTTTTTATCGTTTCCATAATAATTGATTTACATATGAAAACACAGAGAGGTAACAGAAAAAGGGACGAAGGGCGGGTGAATGTGGACGAGTTGATAATGGAAAACGACGAATTA
>JACMLS010000678.1 GCA_014379485.1 Bacteroidia bacterium
GGTGATCAAGAACGCCAAAAAAACGGTACGCAAAGAAAGACGCAAATTAAAACGCCAGGGGAAATACAGAAAGCCTTAAACTTTTTGCCACAGATTTCGCGAGTTTTCGCAGATTGAAGGCGCAGATTACTTTTGAGTTTTCCCGATCAATTAAATTAAATTATCTGTGAAATCAGTGCAACCTGTGCTGTCACATTTTTATTCATTTGCGGATAAAATTACTTTTACATTTGTCTCTTATCAACAAACAATTTTATCGCAGCAAAATACAAATACGGGTTAGCTATGTCTGGCGGAGGTGCGCGGGGGTATGCGCATATTGGCGTCTTACAGGCGCTTAACGAAAAAGGAATTTTTCCGGAAGTGATTGGCGGTACAAGTGCCGGTTCTATTGCAGGCGCTTTTTATTGCGACGGAAAATCGCCGAAAGAAATTGCCGAAATTTTAAAAAAGCACGACATCAATGGGACCATGAACCTGGTTAATTTTTTTGCAGGTTTTATGCGCCACGACAAATTAAAAATGGTGCTGGATCAATTTCTCATCCATAAAAATTTCGAAGAATTAAATATTCCGCTATTTATAAACGCTACTAATTATTTAAACGGAAAAGAAGAAATTTTTTCTTCAGGCACCATTGCAGACAAAGTGATTGCCTCTTCGACCCTGCCCATTTTATTTGAGGCTTCTAAAATAAACGGAATTCCTTATGTAGATGGCGGGCTTGCAAATAATTTACTTGCTCAACCCTTAAGGCCTTTGTGCGAAATTGTAATTGGTGTGCACGTAAACCCAATAAAAGAGTGGAGCGAAAAAATTTCTATGCTTGATAATTTAGACAGAGCACTTCATATGGGCATTAATCACAACATAGAAGTAGGAAAAAAAATGTGCGATCTTTTTATTGAGCCTCCGGGGCTTTCTAAATTTCAGATTCTTGATTCTAAAAAATTAGATGAAATTTATACGGTGGGGTATGAGTACACGATGGAATTTTTAGCGAAGGAATCTTTTTGATGGGTGGAAGGATGGAATCCCGAAAGAAAAATTCGGGACAAGTTGTTGGAAGAATGGGTAGATTTCACTGAAGTGGGATTTTCTTTTTTTTAGAAGCCGCAACACATTATTCCACCACTTTATCAGTTTCAGGGAATTCTTTGAATATCCCGATCATAATACGTTGTGGTTTTAAATACAAATAATTTCCCGCCATGGGTTTGCAAATTATTTTTAGAATAAGAAATTCTAATGCTGCCACCTAAGCCGGTAGAATCCAAAGTATAAAAAGTGGCAATTTCATTTGCTGAAAAAGTTACATTACTGTTTGTTGCTGCTACCGTTTTGGCTATAAATAAACCTGAATTCTGGCTGGATAAAAACAAATCAAGAGTAACAGAATCAGCGCCTGAACCTGAAACAGGAACACTAAATGCAGATGATTTACTAACAGTGGCAGGTAACAGATTGTAATTTGTGCATACCGGAAAAGAATCATTTATTATTTGTGTAAACGAAGGAATACCACCTCCACCAGCAACAGACCAGGTGGCAGGCGGGCAGTGAATATTACCCGTAGTATCATAATACTGAGACGCGAAATTATTAGGGCCTTCAAAAAATTTTAATTGAAAATTATTTAATAAAATATCTCCGGCGTTAATATTATATCCGGTTGTAACCGGGTAAATACCGGTATTGGAAAAAAAACAATAAACTCCATTTGAAGAATAGGGATAATAAATCCCTCCTGAATGAAAATTTCCACTGTAAGTTTCTAATAAACCTACAGCAAAATTAGTTGAAGCAAGTGAGGGCGGATTATTAATTTCCAGGGCCTTATCTTTTTTGCAGGAAACTAAAAAGAGTAAAAAGGGAAGAAGAAAAACCAAGCGTTTCATTAAATAAATTTAGTGATTATTTATTAATACCGCGCTTAAATTTCTTGCTAAGTCATCATCTTCTTCAGCTTCTCAATCTGATCAGGAGTACCCAGCACAAATAATTTTGCGTTGGGTACTAATTTGGTATCGGCGCTTGGGTTTACAACGTATTTACCGTCTGCCGTGCGGTAGCCTACAATGTTTGCACCTGTGGAATTTCTTATTTCGAGATCTTTTATTGTTTTGTTCCTGAAATCTTCGGGCAGGTTTTCGTAAGAAAATTCTTCGAGGTTAATAGAATCGCCTCCCTGGCCGGTAATAAAATCTATAAACTCAATTACAGCGGGTTTCATTACCAGCGATGCCATGTGCGCACCACCAATCTTATCGGGCATTATCACGCTGTTTGCACCTGCAATGCGCAATTTGGCATCCGAAGAATCTTCTGAGGCACGGCTGATAATGGAAACATTCTTGTTCAAATTTCTTGCAGTAAGACAAATAAAAAGATTGTCTGCATCAACAGGTAAAGTAATGATTAAAGCTTTTGCGCGCTGAATACCTGCTTTTAATAAAATCTCATCTGTTGTTGCATCGCCTGCAATAACCAGGTCCTGATATTGATGTGTAAGAAGATCAGTGATTTTGTCTGAGCTCTCAATCACTACAAACCTTTTATTGTGTTTTTTTAAAACCTGTGCGGCTTGCCTTCCGTTACGACCGTAACCGCAAATAATAACATGGTCAGTTAATTTGTCTAACACTTTCTTTAATCTTCGTTGTTTAAAAAATTCGTTTACCTCTCCATCCAGCACAAACTTTGTAACCGAACTGGCTGCGTAAGCAAATGTACCAAAACTTACTATAATTAAACACGAGGTAAAAACTCTTCCTGCTCCTGAAAGTGGTTGCACTTCTTCGTATCCCACTGTAGAAATGGTAATAATGGTCATAAAAAAAGCGTCGAACCATTTATAACCATCTATCACAACAAAGCCCACGGTACCAACCAGAACAAGCCCCAATAAAATAAAAAGCGGGACGAAAAAGCCGTAATAGCGTTTAATGATGGTGTACATGGGGCCTAAGTTAAAAAGAAAGCGTGAGTAGGGAATAGGGAATAGGATTTAGGGGATAGGGAATAGTGAATAGTGAATAGTGGGAGCTTCCCTATTCCCTGACTCCTATTCCCTATTCCCTCCCCACCCCTTTATCCACGGGGGAATGTTATTAATTTTTTTTCACATTAACTTTTAAAGGGTAGATAATGAGCGAAATTTGATAAACGTAAAAAAATGCTGAAACCTTTTTTTAATAATAAATTCATTGAAGCAGGTTGTGATGAAGCGGGGCGCGGCTGTTTGGCCGGACCTGTTTACGGGGCAGCAGTTATTCTTCCAAAAGATTACAAAAATGCTCAGCTCAATGATTCTAAAAAACTGACTGAGAAAATGCGTTTGTTTTTAAGAAACGAAATTCAGCGCGAAGCAATTGCCTGGGCTGTTGGAATTGTAAGCCAGGAAGAAATTGATGAAATAAATATTCTAAACGCTTCTTTTTTATCTATGCACCGTGCCATAGACAAACTTAAAAAAACTCCTGAATTTTTATTGATAGATGGAAATCGTTTTAATCCATACAAAAAAATTCCTTTTGAGTGCATTATAAAAGGCGATGCCAAATATTCTTCTATAGCTGCTGCATCCATTCTCGCCAAAACTTACCGCGATGAGATGATGGAAGAAATGCATACGGAATTTCCGCAATACAACTGGAAAAAAAACAAAGGCTATGCTGTTAAGGCGCATAGAAAAGCTATTGAAGAGCATGGATCTTGTTATTATCACAGAAAGAGTTTCACCTTACTTCCTTCTCAATTGGTGCTGGAGTTTGAGTATTAACGATTGGGGCCGGAGGCCCGGTGATAATCTCTTCGCGGGACGCTCAGAGAGCGTTATGAGAAAATCTTTCCAATCGTTCTCAAAATTATTTTAAAGTCAGTAGAAAATCCCTGCTCATTAATGTAACGAAGATTCAATAAAAGTTTCGCTGGCATGATCTCTTCTATATAAGTTTCTTCGGGATTTACTGCTTTGCCAAGAATTTCATTTTCGTTAATATATTCTATTGAGGCGTAATCTGTAATTCCCGGTTTTACTGAGAGAACTTTTTTTTGCGTTTCGTTATAAAGATCTGTGTATTTTTTTACTTCGGGGCGTGGGCCAACCAGGCTCATATCGCCAATAAGAACGTTTAGCAGCTGCGGCAATTCATCTAATTTATATTTTCTGATAAACAAGCCGGTTTTTGTAATGCGGCTGTCATTTCCGCCCACAGTAAGCAAACCTTTTTTGTCAGACCCGGTTGCCATTGAGCGGAATTTAAACAGAAAAAATTGTTTGCCGTCTTTTCCGGTTCTTGATTGCCTGTAAAACACACCACCTTTTGAATCGAGAATTATACAAATGGCAACGATGAATAAAAAAGGAAGAAGGAACAGTAATCCTAAAAATGAAAAGAAAATATCGAAAAGTCTTTTAAGCATTTAAGATCACTCAATAACAATTAGTACGCTTATTTCTTTGGGGTTTTCTACGGATTCAATTTTAAGCGTTATTTTTTTCGCTTTAATGGTTTTTGAAGATTTTTTTAGTCTTTTAATAAGTGATGCGTCCTCGATTTTCAATTTGTTTCCTTTTGCGAATGAATAATTTAAAGTTTGTATCTGGGCATCATTCAGATTCTCTCCTTTTATATTCATTTTTCCAATAACAAATTTATTTCCTGAAAGTCCGTTTGCTATTTCCACTAAATAAGTCTTATCATCTTTTTGAGAAAATGAAAAAAAAGAAACCGACAAAAATAAAACTAAGATCAGTCCCGCAAAATTCCTTTTACCGCTCATGATAAATTATTTTTTTATTACTTCATTAACAGCAGTATTCACCACTTCGCATACTCTTTGAATCTGTTCGTTGCTCAGATCATAAAACACGGGCAATGAGATCTCGCGCGCGTAATTATCAAAAGTAACAGGATAATTATTTATATCATACCCCATTTTCTTATAAAAACTCATCATGGGAACGGGAATAAAATGAACGTTGACAGCCACATCATTTTCTGCAATTTTTTTCATGATCTCATCTCTTTGCGCTTCTGAGCAGTTTTTAATTCTTAAAGGAAACAAGTGATAAGAACTTTCTTTATCTGGATTTTTAAAAACGGGTAACTGATACAAATCTCCTGAAAAAAAATCAGCATAACTTTCAATGATCTTTTTTCTTTTTAGAAGTGTATCTGAATCGTATCTTTCCAGTTCAATCAGGCCAATTGCTGCAGTCAGATCTGTCATATTGCATTTATAACCCGCTTCAATTATATCGTATCTCCAGTTTCCCTTTTGCATTTTTGCAAGCGCATCTTTATTCTGTCCGTGCAAAGTATAAACACACAAAAAATCATAGATTTCTTTATTACTGAAAGGTGCAGGCAAATTCAAAGCAACCGCTCCGCCTTCTGATGTGCTAAGATTTTTTACCGCATGAAAAGAAAAAACAGAAACATCTGTTAGTGATCCGGTACGTTTATTCTTATAATGTGCGCCAAAACTGTGCGCAGAATCAGATAGCACAAGTATCCTTCCTAATTTTTCTTGTGCGGGATTTGCCGCCTGAAATTTTACGGAATATTTTTTTACAAGTTCATTCAGGTCATCATAATCACAGGGAAAACCACCAAAATCAACAGGCATGATCACTTTAGTTTTTTCTGTGATACATTTTTCAATTTCTTTTACACTGATATTAAAATCATCCGCATTCACGTCTACAAACACAGGTGTTGCACCGCAATGTATAATTACGTTAGCTGTTGCTGAGTAGGTGTAAGCAGGCAAGATCACTTCATCGCCCTGCCCTACTCCAAACCAGCGCAACATAATCTCGAGCCCGGCGGTTGCAGAATTCAGGCACAAAACATTTCCAACATTTACATATTTTGCTATTTCGCTTTCAAATTTTTTTGTCCGCGGCCCTGTAGTGATCCATCCTGACTTTAAAGCAGCGGTAACTTCATCAATAACTTTCTGATCTATTCTGGGCGGTGCAAAAGGAATCATATCTCTAAACTTTAATTAAAACAAAACTATTAACTGACAACTAACAATCATTAACTCTTTTTACCAATCAAAATTACTGAATAAAAGAATGCGAAAAATACAACTCCTGCCTGAGTCTGAAGCATTGATTCTACAGAAAAATTTATCATCACAATCAGCAGAAACCAGAAACCGTACATCGGAAATTTTCCCTTGTAAATGAATAATGGGAGCAACAACAAAGAGCAAAAGAGAAGAAATCCGTAAAAGCCAAGCGCCACAAACACTTCCAAAAACTGATTATGTGCGTTGAGTTTTTTTTCTTTTGCGCCAATGTAACCATGCTGATCGTACACTTTTATCAGCTCTGTTTCTGCGTTGCCACTTCCAGTTCCATACCAAAAATTTTCTGAGATTACTTGTGAAGCAGATTTCCAGACCAAAACACGCACCGCCGAACTTTCTGTTGTTGCCGGATCAATGTGCTTCTCATCAAAAGCAGCAAAGAGATTATTTACTTTTTCATTAGCAATGCGAACAAATTTATAGAGGGAAAACATAGCAACACAGACCAATAAAAAACCTGAGATAAGCAGTTTTATTTTCTTTAAGGCTATTAATTGTTTACAAAAAAGAAAACCCGCAATAAAAATAAAACAGAGCCAGCCCATTTTAGAGGCAAGCATAAAATTAAAAACCGAAAAGAAAACGATCAGCGAAAGTGAAAACACCTTCGATTTAAACAGGGCCCTTCCTTTTTGCATTTCAGAAAGTAAAAAGCAGAGTGCAAATACGAGGTACATTGAAAAATAACTGGGATGAAGCAACAGGAAAGAAA
>JACMLS010000679.1 GCA_014379485.1 Bacteroidia bacterium
ATTCTTGACAGCATTTATTATGCGAGAAGAATACAGCGAAGCCTGCTTCCACAAGAGAAATACATAGAAAAATCACTTAAAAGACTTAATTTAACAAAATAAAATTTACCTACGCAATTCTGTTGCGTAGTAGAATAAAATCTTTGTATCGTTACAAAAAACAAAAAAAATGTTCGATTCAAATTTATTAGCGGAAATGAAAAAAGCAGGTTACGTGAATGTGCAAAAGCACCCTTCGCAAGATCTCTTTATCTACAACTATTCGTCCACTGCACAATACGACCGTATCTGGAACGAGGTTACGCTGCAATGCCGTGGTTTGATCCTGGACGCAGAGAATAATGTGGTGGCACGCCCATTCAAAAAATTCTTTAACCTGGGCGAACAGGAGAATCAATACCTGCCAAACGAAGCTTTTGAAGTGTACGAAAAAATGGATGGCTCATTAGGTATTTTGTATTGGATCAACAACGATCCTTTTATTGCAACACGTGGTTCATTTACAAGTGAGCAATCCGTAAAGGCAAATGAGATCCTGAATTCAAAATATGCGCATGCCTTAAAAAATCTTAAAAAAGAAAACACTTATTTGTTTGAGATCATTTATCCTGAAAACCGCATTGTGGTAGATTACGGCAAAACAGAAGACCTGGTTCTACTTTCCGTGATCGATAAAAAAACCGGCGAAGATGTTGCGCTTGAAGATATCGGCTTTCCAATGGTAAAACGTTTTGATGGTATAAACGATATCAACAAACTCGCTGCGCTGGAAGAAAACAACAAAGAAGGTTTTGTGATCAAATTTAAAGATGGCTTGCGCTACAAGGTAAAATTTAAAGAGTACGTACGTATACACCGCATTATTTCGCAGGTGTCTAACGTAAGCATCTGGGAATACCTGAAAACGGGCCAGTCTTTAAACGAATTGCTGGACCGTGTACCCGATGAATTTTACAACTGGGTAAAAAAAACAAACAACGATTTTCTTGCTGCCTACGCTGAAATTGAAAACAAAGCAAAAGCTGAATTTAAAATTTTAGAAGACCGAAAAGAAACCGCTTTGTATTTTATGCAGTGTGCTTATCCACAAGTAATGTTTAATATGCTTGATAAAAAAGAGTATAGCGAAACTATTTGGAAAATGTTACGACCTAAGTATTCTAAGCCGTTTTCTGAGGTTGAATAATCGTCATACTTCGACGAGCTCAGTATGACAAGGTAATTTCGACAAATAAATAAATAAATTATTTTTATACTATGAAAAATGGATCTTCTTTAAAATTGACATTATCCACAAAGAGAACTTCGGAAAGTAGTTCTTCTACAAAATACCGCTTTGCTCAATTACATAACTTTTATGTTTACATCCTTTTGTGTTCAGACGAAAGTTACTATGTTGGCGTTACAAATTCACTCGACAGAAGATTGAAAGAGCATTCTTCCGGACACTGCGAAAAGAGTTACACCAATAGCAGACTACCTGTACAATTGATTTATTTCGAGGAATTCAAATACATTTTGAAAGCGATTGCAAGAGAAAAACAGTTGAAAGGATGGTCAAGAAAAAAGAAGGAAGCATTAATAAAAGGAAATTTGCACGAATTGATCATGCTTGCCCAATACGCAAACACTTCAAATTACGCATTTCAAAACTTCATGAAATATGTAGAAAAGAATTTCTCGTAAATTCTTCTTGTCAGGCTGAGCCCGTCGAAGCCTGACAAGAAACGATGAAAAAACAATAAATTAAACACCCTGTCAGACTGAGCCCGTCGAAGTCGGACAAGAAAAGAAAAAAACAATCTTATGAAAAAAGTAATCTTAATGCGTGGTTTGCCCGGAAGCGGCAAATCTACTTATGCAAAAAAATTGGTGAGCGAAAACCCGAACTCGTACAAACGCATCAACCGAGATGATATGCGCATGATGTTTGATAACGGTGTTACAAGTGATGGTAACGAAAAATTTGTGAAGAAAGTGCGCGACCTTTTAATAGTAAAGGCTCTGGAAGAAGGTAAACATGTAATTGTTGACGACACTAATCTTTCTGACAAGAACGAAAAAAGAATCCGTCAGCTTGTATTGGAATTCAATAAAGCGAACAACGACGAAGTGCAGGTAGAAATAAAAGAAATGGAAGCGACATTGGAAGAATGTTTGGAGCGCGATTCTAAACGCGAAAAACCTGTAGGACAAAAAGTAATTAAAACCATGCACCGACAGTTCTACCACAAAGATCCTGAGTATAAAAACCAGGATGAGTCTTTGCCGAAAGCGATTATTTGTGATTTGGACGGAACGCTTGCTTTGCTTAACGGAAGAAGTCCGTATGATGCTTCGCAATGTGACCGTGATATTTTAAACAAACCTGTTGCTGGTACTTTAAAAAATTATGCAAGCCTTGGCTTTAAAATAATTTTAGTTTCAGGGCGACAGGATACTGCGCGTGAGCTGACTGAAAACTGGTTAAAGGAAAACGGTATTGTTTATGAAATGTTACTGATGCGTAAAGCAAAAGACCAGCGTAAAGATTCGATCATTAAAAAAGAAATTTTTGATACTTTTATTGCTGATAAATATTTTATAGAATTTACATTGGATGACAGAGACCAGGTGGTGGATATGTGGAGAAATGAATTGGGTTTGGCTTGCTACCAGGTGTATTACGGAAATTTTTAACTTCAAAAAAATGAACCACAATAGAAACATAGAACACAATAGAATTGAATCCTTCTATTGTGCTCTATTGTGTCTATTGTGGTTTTGAAAAATTATGGAAAACTCAGAAAAATGTCAGTTGTGCGGAAGAGAACTTGGGGGCGAGATCAGCCGCCATCATTTAATTCCGGTTTCAAGAGGTGGGGCGGGAACGGAGACGATTCCGCTTCACAAAATTTGCCACACAAAAGTTCATTCTGTGTTGAATGAAAAAGAACTGGAACGGGAATACAATACGATGGAAAAAATC
>JACMLS010000680.1 GCA_014379485.1 Bacteroidia bacterium
TGGGACGAAGAGTTTAGCCGCAGAGTAGCAGATACTTTTCAGGAATCGTATATGACGCATACAACAACATCTGCAAATTATCAGATACTTGCTTCGTTAGATGTGGGAAGAAGACAAGTAGAATTGGAAGGGTATGAGTTGGTTGAAAAAAGTATTGAGATGGCCATGATACTGCGTTCTAAAGTGCAGGATCATCCTAAGCTGAGTAAATACTTTTCTGTGCTTAACGTAAAAAATTTAATTCCTGAAATATATCGTAAGTGTGGTTTAAGTGAATATTATACCGCAGAAGATGGCTGGGACCGGATGGAAGAATCGTGGGAGAAGGATGAATTTGTATTGGATCCTACCAAAGTTACTTTATCTGTTGGCAAGGCAGGTATAACTGGTGATGTATTTAAGAATTCATACCTGATGGATCGTTTCAACATACAGGTAAATAAAACATCGCGCAACACAGTTTTGTTAATGACAAATATTGGTACAACAAGAGGGAGCGTAACTTTTTTAATTAATGCCCTGTTGCAGATTGCCGATGAATTAGATGAGAGCAACCGCTCTTTAAACAAACGCGAAAGTGAAATTTCGCAAAAGCAGATTACCTCTCTTATAAAAGATGTTCCTCCCTTGCCGGACTTCAGTACATTTCACCGCTCCTTTCTTGCAGCACCCGGTGTGCCAGGTGGAAATATCCGCGAAGCATTTTTTCTTGCTTACGAAGAAGAGTTGTGCGAATATGTTTTACTGGGCGATTGTTTAAGTGAATTAGCTAAGAGCAGAGAATTGGTTTCTACGTCTTTTGTTATTCCATACCCTCCGGGGTTTCCAATTTTAGTTCCCGGCCAGGTGGTAAGCGAAGAAATTATCAGTTTTATGATTGCATTAGATGTAAAAGAAATTCACGGCTACCGGGCAGATCTGGGACTAAAAGTATTTACCAAAGAAGCGCTTAACCGTAAAAACACAATTTCTGCAATGGGAGCCATGCATGCTATGCAACTGCCCGAAAGTAAACCTAAAATAAAAAAGTAAATATGGCAACTGTACTGAAAGGAATAACTGAAATAAGAGATTTTTTTAAATCAAACGAAACCCCCATTTATTTTATAAGCGCAACCAATTTTAATTTATTGGGTATGGATGAGTGGATAAATAATTTTATCTACATCAGTTACATAGATTCTTTTGAAGGGCAACATCCCTCTTTGTTCTCTCCTGCAAAAGAACTTCCGCACGAAGAATTTACAAGTATTGAAGATATTAATAATTATTTGCTCACTCATCCTGAGGTTGCTGATCTTATTAAGTCAGGAAGCATAAATGGAAAGGCAGGTAAAGTATTGTTTCTGATGTTTGATGAAAAAACAGAGCAACTTGCAAAAGATCTTGGTTTAGATGTTTGTTTTCCGTCAGCACAGTTGCGGACTTTTTTAGATAACAAGGTAAATACAAACCGCATTGCAGAAAAGGCGGGCGTTGCTTGTGTGCCTTACGTTTTATCTAATGTAGAAAATTACGATCATCTTCGTAAAGTTTCAGAAAAACTCGGAGATAACCTGGTCATCCAAACGCCTTTCGGAGACTCAGGACACACAACTTTTTTTGTATCGAACGAAGAAGAATTTAATAATTACAAAGAGCAGATACTGGATGAGCCTGAAGTTAAGATCATGAAACGCATTAATTGTTTTGGTACTGCCATTGAAGGCTGTGTTACAAAACACGGTACGTTAGTGGCACCTTTAATGACAGAGCTTGTTGGTTTTAAAGAGCTGACTCCTTACAAAGGTGGTTGGTGCGGCAATGAAATTTATCCGGATGCCTTTAACGCTGATATAAGAGAAAAAGCAAAAAAATACACGCAACAATTCGGCGACCAGTTGCGTAAAGAAGGTTATAAAGGATATTTTGAACTTGATTTTTTAATTGATAAAGACAACGGAGAAATTTATTTGGGAGAATTGAATCCAAGAATTTCCGGAGTCAGTTCATTAACCAATCATGCTCAATTTGCAATGACAGATGTGCCGCTTTTTTTGTTTCATATGCTGGAGTGGCTGAATGTGCCTTATGAAATTGATGTGAATGAATTAACGAACCGTTGGGCACAGGCAGCAAGTATGGATAGCTGGAGCCAACTTGTTATTAAACACACGCGCAAAACTTTAGAGCTTGCAACAGAAGCACCCGCAACTGGAATCTGGGAAATGAAAAAGAATGGAAATATCCTGTATAAAAAAATGGATGCACACAGGCAATCTGTGCTGGGCGATAATGAGGCTTTTTATTTTCAGATCACCCGCAAAAACGATTATTTGTACGAGGGAGCAGACCTTGGCATTCTTGTAATGCGCGGGCGATTAATGTCTGACAGTTTTGAATTATCTGAACGCGCAAAAAGATGGATCAGGGCATTGCGTGCTAATTATAAATCCGATATGATTGATATGGGATCCTTAAGCGAAAGTGATCTTTTGGAATCTGACGGATTTAAGATGCTTTAGCAACACTTAGCCGCTCTCTGAGCCTCGTAAATAAATAGCTGAGGCAACTTGTAAGAAACAAAACAGCTAAGAAATAAAAAAATAGATGTAGCAGAGATGAAACTGTTTTATAGATCTCTGTTGCGTAATTTCCTATCAGGATCCACTGAATAAAATAAATAATTGTCACGTTTTTCCCCAGCCATTTCAGGTATTTAAACA
>JACMLS010000681.1 GCA_014379485.1 Bacteroidia bacterium
AAAACAGCAATGATCACTAAAAGATATTTTGTTGAATGAGATTGTTTTTTTGAAGACATGTATTTTTTCGTTTTCAGGGTCATTTAAAAAAAATCAAAAAGAAATCCGCCTGCAATTAATGCGCCAATGTTCCATAGCAGTATGCAAAGAAAAATGGTCCAGAAAGTATAAAAGGTGAATAGAATAAAAGCAATACCAATGGCCCATGTAAACCATATGCCTGCAATGATAAGAAAGGTGGGCTTGTCTGGCCAAAAGGAAATAAGAACAGGTGGAATAGCAAGGCAAAAAATTGCTGCCAACACTATAATGACGCCAAGAAAAAAAGATTCAAAAGGAGTTAAATGGCAACCACCGTGCGGATATGAACGTAAAATAGATTTAGTTTTGCTTGCTGTCGCTACGCCGACTTCTTTTTTTGTTGCAAGTTGTTTTAGTTGAACCGGAAGTATTTTTGAGAGTTTTTTCCTGTGCGCAATTCTCTGCTCATGTTTTTCTTCTGTAAAAGCCGAATCTTTCTTTTGTTCAGTTAAATTTTCTGTCTGTTTTATTATTGGGGAGCTAAAAGCAATTGCAGTTTGCTTTTCGGTTTTAATATTCTGCGAAGCGTCAGTTTTAGAAACAGAACTTTTTTTAGCAACATAAAATCCCTTCATGTATTTTCTCTTCACCACATCGCAGGATGAGGTTAGGAAAGAAAACAATAACAAAAAGAAAATTCCTTTCACCAAAAAAATTGACCGGCCAATTTTTTTGCCAGTGACGGTTGAAACTAAAAAAATGATGGTTTTCATGTTATTGGTTTTCTAAAATTGTCCTATTACTTCAGTAATAACTGAGAATAAAATATTAAATAGAATGTATAGCAAAATGCATAACCAGAGCTTTGCCAAAAAAAAGAAAATGCAAAACACAAACGGAAGCCATGCAAGCCAGACTAATGCGATCTTCCATGCTTTTCCCTTTTCTTCTTCTAAATAAATAAGCCAGGTAAAAGCTACAGGTGGCAACAAAAGAAAGCCTGCCAGTAATAAAAGAATACCCAATGCCAGATCGCTTCCAAAATCACGATGCTGCGAGTTTTTCTTCAGAATTTTTTCAGAGGTAAATTTTTCGAAGGGATGCGTAAAATCATTGACTTTGTTACGGGTTTCGTTTTTTTGAGTGTTGTTTCTTTTCCTATTTACTTTTCCAGGGAGATGGAGTTTTATTTTTTTTGTAGAATAAACTTTCTCTGACAACACAATCATACATACGGAAGGAGTTTCTGCCTCCAGAATTGTTTGACCAGAAATTGCCGATGTAAAAGAAAGTTTATTTTGTAATTCGCGACTTTCGCTTTTAGTTGCTTTGTTATGTTTAGAAACATAAAATCCCCTCATATATTTTCTCTTCACAACATCGCATGAAGAAATAAGAAAGGTAAATGAAAGGAAAAGAAGAGATGATTTTAAAATGAAGAAAAGAAATTTCATTCGCATAAAAAAAATCTTATGATCAAAGGAAAGCACAATTCAACAAAAGGGTATGGCAGAAAGCAATTTTTATAATTTTTTGTTTTGCAGATTTTACTTATTTAACAATGAATAACAACGCTGATGCTTCAGTTTGGTTTTGTAACCGCTTTGTTTTGTCAAGACAAATAGTTTTTTCGTGATTTCAGAAAAGAAATCACGCCTTAAAATATTGAATGCAACTACCTGTAAATAAACGACATATATTACCTAAATTCTTAGTAAATTTGCGGTTCATTTATAACTATGGCCAAAGTAGCATTGATTACCGGTGTAACCGGACAGGATGGCGCTTATCTTTCTGACCTTTTATTGAGTAAGGGATACGAGGTGCACGGAATTAAACGAAGAAGTTCTTTGTTTAATACAGACAGGATCGATCATCTCTATAAAGATCAGCATGAAAAACAAGTTAAGTTTAAATTACATTACGGAGACTTAACCGATTCAACTAACCTGATCAGAATTATACAGGAGGTTAAACCTGATGAGATTTATAACCTTGCAGCACAATCTCACGTTAAGGTTTCTTTTGAAACGCCTGAGTATACTGCAAACGCTGATGCCGTAGGAACATTGCGTTTGCTCGAAGCCATTCGTATTCTTGGCTTAGAAAAGAAAACAAAATTTTACCAGGCTTCTACTTCTGAGTTGTATGGTTTGGTTCAGGAAATTCCTCAAACAGAAAAAACTCCTTTTTACCCGCGTTCTCCTTATGGCGTTGCAAAACTCTACGCTTTCTGGATTACAAAAAACTACCGTGAGGCATACGGAATGTTTACCTGCAACGGAATTTTATTTAACCACGAAAGTCCTTTGCGCGGCGAAACTTTTGTTACCAGAAAAATAACAAGAGCAGTTGCAAAAATTTCTTTGGGCTTACAGGAAAAATTATTTTTAGGAAACCTTGACGCTGAACGCGACTGGGGACATGCAAAAGATTATGTAGAGGGAATGTGGAGAATGATGCAACACCCGGAGCCGGATGATTATGTTTTATCAACCAACAGAAAAATTTCGGTTAAACGTTTTATAGAATTAAGTTTTGCAGAGATAGGAATTGAAGTTGAATGGAAAGGAAGTGGTGTGGATGAGAAAGGAATGAATAAAGCAAACGGAAAAGTTCTTGTAGAAGTAGATGCTGCATATTTCCGTCCCACAGAAGTTGATTTGCTTATTGGCGATTATTCAAAAGCAAAAGAAAAGTTAGGCTGGGAGCCAAAATATACCGTTGAGCAATTGTTGAAAGAAATGGTGCACGCCGATATTGAATTATTTAAACG
>JACMLS010000682.1 GCA_014379485.1 Bacteroidia bacterium
AAAAAAAAACAAACAAATGAGAACTTTAATTTCATGTCTATTTAGCTTGTTTATCGCTAATTCATTTTCACAGCCGGGTGCGCTTGATGGCGTGGTGAAAAAACTTGATGTAAATATTGGAGGCTATGATAATAAACTGGTTTTTTTATCTCAGGATATTTATAGCATGGAATTTGAATTTAAAGTTTTTAATATTGATGCGAAAAAAATTGAAAGAACAATAAAATTCAAACCCAAATTATCCTCCATGATCTCCACCTTTATCTTTAAAGGTTCTGTTGGATACGCATATTATGGCGGGGCTTCCATGACTGATAGAATTTCCATATTGTCATCAGACGAAAAGTTATATGGAATGAAAGAGCCCGCAATTGTAAAAATTAATTTTGAAACAAGCGAAATAGTAAAAGAACCTTTTACATTCAGGGAGAAACCTTATTTTTCCGGTGTTTATCCTTTTTTTAATCCCGATTCAAGTAGTTTTGGTTTTTATTACTTAGCCAAAGTATCAAAAAAAACGGGCTTGCTAAAAGTGCTATTGTTTGATATGAATTTAAAACAAACAGATGAAATTTCTTTTCCGGTATCTTTTAACAGAGAAACCGGAGATTTTAAGGAGGAGGTTGACAAAATTATGAATGTGGCTTACGATAACGAGAAGAATATTAAAGTTCTTTTTCGTCATGAGCTTGAAAAAAAAGACAGAAAGGCCCTTGCAAAAACATACAAATACACTTTTTATGAGTACGATTACGGTAAAAAGAAAATAGACTCTGCTGAAGTACTTGGCAGTCTGAAGTCTCACAGAGATCAGATAAATTGGGTTTGGGATAAAGACAAAAAAAACTGTTTTATTGCTACTTATCTTTCCGCTGAACCAAGGGCCCAACAAACCGGCGCTCATTTTGAAAAATATTCAGGTGCCGGAAAGTCGGTTATACAGAAAGATTTTATGTTTACGTTGGAACTGATGAATAAATTTCGGAAAGATCCCTCCGAACAAACTCATTTAGCTGATTTTCGTTTTGATGGCTTTCATATTACACCTTCCGGTAATTTGTACCTGGTGGGCGAATCTTTTGAGGACTTATGTAATTATGGAGTTTACCGTGACGAGTTTATGTATAATTCATTTGATGGCGGTGTTTCTTTTGGCGATGGCTATGGAGCTAACCAAAAAATTACATCAGGGCCATTAATGGTTTTTCACCTTAAAAATGACATGGAAGTGGATTGGGTAAAGGAATTTGATAAATGCCTGATTACAACAACCGATGGTGGAACCCGACCTGATTTTCAACGTGGTCAGAAAAGTTTTGTTAAAGGAGAAATCCTGAATATATTTTTTCCCGACCTTCTAAAAAATAAAAATCTGATCGAAGGACATCCTTTTACAGAAAAGGACTCTAAGACAGAAGGTTCAGGAGATAAATCCGGAGTCTTTCAGTTAATCATAAACGAAACAGGCAAAGCAGAAAAAAAATTACTTTATACTGATGATAAACCGGTTGAAGCAAAAGATCTATTAAGCTATCCAGTCCATTTTCCTTGCAACAAAAAGTACTTTTTTAATTTTAAAACTGTTGTTCCGGTTTTCTGATCAAACAGAGAAGGCGTTTTTTAAAAAAAACACTTACCAGTCCGAAAAACTCCCCGCTAAGAGTGGAAAAACTTATAGAGACAAAGCTTTTAAACAGGTTATAACTAATTGATACTGAAAGCTGAAAGGGAGCCAGAAAGACCTGTTTTTCCAAGGCATTTTTCCTATCTTAGTCCCTCAAAATACCAGATAGAAAAAGAAGATGGAAACAACACCCTACCAACCCACCAATAAAATTCGTATTGTTACAGCAGCCGCGCTTTTTGACGGGCACGATGCAGCTATAAATATTATGCGCCGCATTATGCAAAGCAGCGGAGCAGAAGTAATTCACCTTGGTCATGACCGCTCTGTGCAAGACGTTGTGAATTGCGCTGTGCAGGAAGATGCGAATGCAATTGCCATTACTTCCTACCAGGGAGGACACGTTGAGTATTTTAAATACATGTACGACCTGCTTAAAGAAAAAGGTTGTGAGCATATTAAAATTTTTGGTGGTGGTGGCGGAGTAATTCTTCCAACAGAAATTGAAGAATTGCACAAATACGGAATTACAAGAATTTATTCTCCTGACGATGGCCGCTCGCTTGGTTTGCAAGGAATGATCAACGATGTGTTGAGGCAGGCAGATTATCCTACCGGAATAAATTTGAACGGCGCTGTTGCTCACGTAATAGAAAAAGATCATAAATCAATTGGGCGTTTAATTTCTGCAGCAGAAAATTTTGGCGAAGAATCTAAAGCCATGCTGCAAAAAGTAAAAGAGCTGGCAACAAAATCTAAAACGCCTGTGTTGGGAATTACAGGAACAGGCGGCTCCGGAAAATCTTCTTTGGTAGATGAATTGGTACGAAGATTTTTAGTTGATTTTAAAGATAAAAATATCGGAATTATTTCTGTTGACCCTTCAAAAAGAAAAACTGGCGGCGCATTGCTGGGCGATAGAATTCGTATGAACGCAATTCGTAATGAGCGTGTGTATATGCGCTCTATGGCAACGCGCCAGAGTAATCTTGCGCTTTCTAAACATGTGCAGGATGCAGTTGATATTTTAAAAGCAGCCAATTACGATTTAGTGATCTTAGAAACTGCCGGAATAGGGCAGAGCGATACGGAAATTACCGAACACGCAGATATGTGCTTGTACGTTATGACTCCCGAATACGGCGCGGCAACTCAATTAGAAAAAATTGATATGCTTGAGTTTGCCGATATAATTGCGGTGAACAAATTTGATAAACGTGGCGCATTAGATGCTTTGCGCGATGTAAAAAAGCAATACAAACGCAACAGAAAATTGTTTGAAGTAGATGACGAAAAAATTCCGGTGTACGGAACAATTGCATCGCAGTTCAATGATCCGGGTATGAATCGTCTGTATCGTGCTGTTGTAAATATGATGGCAGAGAAAACGCATACCGATCTGCATTCTCATTTGGCGGTTTCAGGGGAGATGTCTGAAAAAATTTACATCATTCCGCCTGCGCGCACACGTTACCTGAGTGAAATTTCCGAGAACAATCGTAGTTACGACAAATGGGTAAACGAACAATCGGAGATCGCAAATAAATTGTATGGCATTCAAACAACAATTGAAACAATTAAAAAATCTTCTGTTGCAGACAAAGACCGTTTAATAAAATCTTTGCAGG
>JACMLS010000010.1 GCA_014379485.1 Bacteroidia bacterium
CGACGTTTTAATTCTTCATCAGAAAGTTCAAGTACAGATTTGGCGGTATCGCAACCAATAGATTTTAATTGCTCAAGCACATCTGCCTCAATTTCGTCTGAAAATTCTTCCAGGTCAACATCTTCCGTTTCAACGTCGGTATCGCGGTACACATCAATTTCGTACCCGGTAAGTTTTCCGGCAAGTTTAATATTGAAACCGCCTTTACCAATTGCAAGAGAAACCTGATCTGGCTTCAAATACACTTCTGCGCGTTTTGATTCTTCGTCAATTTTTATGTTTGTGATCTTTGCAGGACTTAATGAACGCTGAATGAAAAGTTGTGGGTTTGATGTAAAGTTGATTACATCAATATTCTCATTTTTCAACTCGCGTACAATACCATGGATCCGTGATCCTTTCATACCTACGCAGGCTCCAACAGGATCAATTCTGTCGTCATAACTTTCAACTGCAACTTTTGCACGCTCACCAGGCTCACGCACAATTTTTTTAATGGTAATAAGTCCGTCAAAAATTTCAGGAACTTCCAATTCAAATAATCTTTCAAGGAACACTGAAGAGGTTCTGGATAAAATAATTACAGGAGTTGCATTTTTCATTTCCACTTTTAAAACAACGGCTTTTACACTATCGCCTTTCTTAAAAAAGTCTGTGGGAATGGTTTCGCTTTTTGGCATCAATAATTCATTTCCGTCGTCATCCAATAAAAGGAATTCTTTTTTCCAAACCTGGTAAACTTCGGCAGAAATAACATCGCCCACTTTTTCTTTGTATTTATTATAGATCTCACTTTTTTCAAGTTCAAGAATCTTTTGTACGAGGTTCTGACGGATGGCAAGAACGGCACGGCGGCCAAAATCCTCAAGGCGCAATGGTTCTGAAACGTCTTCGCCAATTTCAAAATCAGGTTCAATTTTATGAGCATCAGTTAACGAAATGTGTTTATTGGTGTCAAAATCAAAAGAATCTTCGGCAAATTCATCATCAACGATCTGCCTGTTTTTCCAGATCTCGATATCTCCTTTTTCCGGATTAACAATGATATCGTAATTTTTGTCTGTACCAAAGCGTTTAAGCAGCATGCTGCGAAATACGTCTTCTATGATACTCATCAAAGTAACGCGGTCAATGTTTTTTGTGTCTTTAAACTCCGCGAATGATTCAATTAAGTTTACGCCTTCCATTTTATTTATTGTTTATTTAAATGATAAAACTACTTTGGTTTGTTTTATTTGATTTTTATTTAAAACTGTTTTTTCTTTTACTAAAATATTTCCTTTTCCAATTTCTTTTTTTCTTTTTACCGAAGATTCTATTTCCACTTCATTTTCTGTTGCCTGAACCAGAATCCCCTCCAATGTTTGTCCACCATATGTAATAACTTCTACTTTTCTGCCAATATTTTTAAGGTATTGGTTATTTACTTTAAAAGGTTGTTCTGCTCCAGGCGAAGAAACAGAGAGTTCAAAATCCTCGACCTCGCGGTCAAGAGAAGATTCTATGTGCCTGCTTACTCCAACACAATCTTTTATTGTAAGACCATTTAACCCATCAATGAACACTTCAATTCTGTTGGCCTGACTTATTTTTAATTCAATTAAAAAAAGTTCAGTTCCCTGTAATTTCTCTTCAATTAACTTTTCTATTCTTTCTTTTGCAATCATTTTACTTTAACAAAAGAGGGGACTTTCTGTCCCCTCTTAATGCATCAATTGAAATTTGAGGAAGCAAATATAAGACTTTTTTTCTTATCTGCAAAGCCTAAAAACTGCTAAAAATTCGACCAATTGCGCAATAATGTAGGCGAATATTCGTACTTTTACCGTAGAAATTGCCCTGCATATTTTTAAAATTAATATTATGTTATCACAAGGTTCTTTAATTAAAAGCACAAAAGCCAGCCTCTTATTGAGTTTACTTTTTGTTGCAGGTTTGTTTCTTCCGGGCCAGGCCCAGGAGTTTAAGCCAAACGCCATAGTTGACTATGGAGATCACCACCCTTATGTATTTATTGTTGCAATATTTGTTGCGGTTATTGTGCTCGTTTGGCTTGTTTATTATTTTTTCAAAAAAGCTGAGAAGAAAAAAGAATTACAAAAAGAAGCGTTCTCAAAACCCTCAAACATTCAACGTGGCAGAAGCCACCCTGCTGACAGACGTTCTGCAGCTAAGCGTAACATGCCACAAACAGGTGGGTTTACAAGGAAGTAAATAATTGTCGCACTTCGACATAGCTCAGTGTGACAATGCCATACTTCGGCTCCGCTCAGTATGACAATTAGTTTAACTGGTTTTTGATTCGATAAGGTTTAGTCAGAAAAAAATTGAGATCTCTGGTAATGTTTTGCCGGAGATTTTTTTTGTCGCATCTCGACTGCGCTCGATGTGACAAAAAAAATTCCTTTTAAATGGCTCGATGTGACAAAAAATATTTAAGAAAACTCTGGCGATAATCTTTTGTCAGATAGTGAGAAGTCGGGATCAGCTTATTTTTTTTCCATTTTTGTAAACGATCCGACCTGTTTCCACACCTTTCAGATCGTAAAAGATCCAGGTGCCGTGGGGGGCGCTGTTGTATACAGGTTCTCTACCCCCTATTCTTTTTTGCTTCATGAGTTTATAGCTGGCAACAGATTTTATTTTTCCGTTGGTGTGCCAGGAGGTTGATTTGCCGGTAAGCTTTCCTTCCTTATATTTCTGAACAGTCATGGGGCCTCCGCTATCGTAATAATATTTCCACGTACCGGTTTGCTTGCCGCTTTTATTGTATTTTCCCTCGCTATCAATATTAATTCCTCCTTCATGGTAGGTTACCCAATAACCAGTTTTGAGACCGTACCAATAATTTCCGGTTTCGCGGATCTTGCCGTTTTTATCAAACCAAAAGGTCCATTTTCCGTGTTTTTTTCCTAACACATAACTTCCTTCATAATTTGTTTTTCCACTTGCAAACCAACCCTTCCAGAGACTGTCCGTTTCACTTTTTCTAATACGACCAAGGCTATCTGGTCTTTCTTTCTTAAAAAAACCATCGTCTTTTAACTGACCATTCTGGTACCACGATTGCCATCTTCCGGTTTCATGACCGCCAAGAAAATTTCCTTCCTGCAATTTTTTCCCGTTCTCATACCAGGTAATCCATTTTCCATCTTTTACACCGTCTTTATAAGGCCCTTGTTTCCAGGGTTTGTTTCCTTTGTAAAAATAATTCCAGATAC
>JACMLS010000683.1 GCA_014379485.1 Bacteroidia bacterium
GTCGATGGTACGCACTTCCTCATCAAGTCGTAGGCGATCGGTTGAAACCGGATTAGCTGCGACAAACAGAATAAGTTTTTGCTGTGTGAAAAAATAAATTTGTGTTTTCAAAAAAAATAGTTTTCATTTGTATTCTTATTTCGCGTCCCCGAATCATTTCCAGAGGAGAATCCAAAAATTAATTTATTCATTTTTTTACACCCGGTCATTGCTGCCTTTTGGCAATGCCGCAATAAGAAATTGTATGAGATTTGACTCGTCATAAAGCCGATTCCAGGGGAATCACACATTTTAGAAAATCATTTTTCATTAACAACCGACCCCAGCGGGGTCGTACAAATCTGCATCCATATGCCAAACACATATTCACAAATTTACATTCAGATAGTATTTGCTGTTAAAAACAGAGAAGCTTTAATTCATGCCAATTGGGAAGCGCAATTACAAAAATATATTACCGGAATCGTTCAGAAAAAGGGCCAGATCTTAATGGCGGTAAACGGGATGCCCGATCATATTCACATATTAATCTCCATGAAACCAACCTACTGTCTTTCTGATTTGGTAAGAGAAGTAAAAAAATCATCCGCAACATACATTAATGCTAATGATTTCTCAAAATTCGCTTTCAGTTGGCAGGAAGGATATGGCGCATTTTCATATGCAAAATGGGATGTAGAGAAAATTGTTGCATATATCAGAAATCAAAAAGAACATCATAAGAAAAAATCATTCAGAGAGGAATACTTAGGCTTTCTTAAAGACTTTCAAATTGAGCATAATGAAAAGTATTTATTTGAATGGCATGATGAAACTGAATTGTACGACCCCTCCGGGGTCGGATGAAGTACAGGTTACTTTTTAAAAATGTGTTATCCCTCTGGGATAAAAAGTGGGGAAAATTGTGTGATGAACCGTGCGATGAGATGTGCGATGAATAGTGCGATGAACAATGAAATGGACCGTATGATGATCCGCACAATAAACTGCGTAGTGAAGTTTGCGATGAATTGCGTCATGAACTCAGCGATGAATCATAAAGTGAATTGCCTAGCGAACCGCGTGATGAATTATTTTCATCAAAAATATATTTAAATAAAAATAGTTTTACATTTGTGCCATTAAAATTCGCATTTAGATTTTTTTTACTGAGGAGAAGCTAATTTATTATTTACTAATTAAATTTCACTTCTATGAAAAACTCCTCAGAGATCCTCAAGGATTATTTTGGTTACAGTAGTTTCCGTCAGGAACAGGAACAAATTATTCAAAACATTTTATTGGGAAAAGACTCTCTTGTGCTCATGCCTACAGGTGGTGGTAAAAGTATTTGCTACCAGGTGCCCGCTCTTATGTTACCCGGAATTACACTTGTCATCTCACCCCTTATTTCATTAATGAAAGACCAGGTAGATGCATTAAAGGCAAACGGAATTAAAGCAGAATTTTTAAACAGCAGTTTAAATTTTAAGCAGGAACAGCAAGTACTTGAAAATTGCAAAAAAGGCAAATTAAAACTTTTGTACCTCTCACCAGAAAAAGCAATTTCATCGCTCAACACTTTTATTCCGGAATTAGATCTTTCTCTTATTGCAATTGATGAGGCGCATTGCGTTTCAAATTGGGGCCACGATTTCAGACCAGAATACAGACAACTGAATCTTCTCAGAGAGAAAAAACCGGATATTCCTTTAGTTGCTTTAACGGCAACGGCAGATAAACTCACAAAAAACGATATCCTGAATTTATTGGGATTAAAAGAACCTCTACAATTTGTTTCCTCTTTCGATCGCCCCAACTTAAGCCTGAAAGTAAACAAAGGTTATTCTGGCCGCGATAAACTCCGCGACATTATTTCAATCATTCAAAAACACAAAAAAGAATGTGGAATTATTTATTGCACCAGCAGAAGATCTACAGAAAAACTTGCCGAAGACTTAAACAGTTCAGGAATCAAAGCCTGCTCATACCATGCGGGAATGGAAGCGAAAGACAGAACAGATGTGCAGGAAAAATTTATTAACGATGATACGCAAGTGGTTTGTGCAACCATTGCTTTTGGAATGGGAATTGATAAAAGCAACGTACGTTTTGTAATGCATTACAACCTTCCAAAATCAATGGAAAGTTTTTACCAGGAAATTGGAAGAGGAGGAAGAGATGGAATGCCCTGCAAAACCGTTTTGTATTACTCGTATAACGACCTGATTATGCTGAAAGGATTTGCAGAAAAAAGTGGTCAGCCAGAAATAAATCTCGAAAAACTGAAACGCATACAGGAATACGCAGAAGCCGGAAATTGCCGTCGCAGAATTTTACTGAATTATTTTGGAGAAAACCTGAGGGAGAATTGCGGAAATTGTGATATGTGCAAAACACCCGCTACAAAAAAAGACGGCTCGGAGATTGGACAAAAAGCTTTATCTGCATTGCTGAGAGTAGATGCAATAAAAGTAAAAGTGGGCTTGCATTTGCTCACAGATGTTTTACGCGGAATGCAACACAAAGAAATTTATGAGAAAAAACTGAACCTTGTAAAAACTTACGGCGCCGGGAAAGAATTTTCTGCAAGAGAATGGAACAATTATATTTTACAAATGATTCAATTGGGAATGATTGAGATCGCTTATGACGAAGGTTCGACTTTAAAAATCACTGAATACGGGCAATTGGTTTTGATGGGCAAAGAAAAAATTGAACTGATTGAAACATCTTCAGAAGAAAAAAACGGAAAAGGCGATGGCTCACGCATGCAAAAAATACAGATCAAAAAAGATTGGATTGACGAAGTTTCTGAAAGTAAATTGTCTTTGTTTGAAAAACTGCGGCAGCTGAGAAAAAAAATTGCTTCAGAAAAAGCCATGCCACCTTACATTATTTTTTCTGACAAAAGTCTGCAGTTGTTAGTTGACCTTATGCCCTACTCTGCCTCAGAAATGCTTGAGATCTCAGGAGTTTCAGAAACAAAGATGAAAGATTTTGGCGAACGGTTTCTGGAAGTGATAGAAGAACACAGGATTGATGAAGAGTTTGAGGAACGAGACCGCCAGAAGGAACGTGAAAGGCAATTTTACAAGAGGCATTCGCCACACTTCGATGCTTCGACTGCACTCAGCACAAGCGGGCTCAGTGTGACAACTAATTTTCAAGAACTCAACTCAGCAAAAGAGAAAGGACTTCATATTTCGCATGTTGATGGAATTAGTGTTTCTGATGCTTCGACAGAAATAAATTCCGTAAACGAATCAGAAAATCTGAAAGAAGAGGAGTCATCCTTCGTCTCGTCACAAAAGACGAGACAGGATGAAAAGAAAGTTGGAGTAAAAAAAGAAAGAAAACCAATGACACCCGAACAAATTGAAAAAGCGAAATTGGGTGCAGCCTTTTTTGCAAAAGAAAAATTTGATCATCTGTGCGAAAACGAAAAAATAAACTTAATGCAAAATGTTTTTAAAATCCCCATGGTAAGAGATGTAACGGGTTTTAAATCAGAAAAAATAATTGAACTGAGAAAAACTCACTTACGTTACCAGGAGCCCTGGAGCGAACCGGAACTGAAATTACTGGAAAGCGCAATTTCAAGTACCAACGATCTCAAATTTTTGTGTGCATGCTTTGGCAGAAACGACAACAGCATAAAAGCAACTGTCGGAAATTTGTTGTATCAGAAGCAGGTGGCTTAATGGGAGAATTCAGTAAATTTGAACAGTAAATCGATTTCAGGCTTATCACAAAAAAGAATTAAACCTCCGAAATCCTAACTGTTAATGGAAACTAAATTATCAGAAGAGATAAAAGAATTTATGGGGCGGCAGACAACCGTGAGTTTTCTTGTTGCTACAAGGAACTTCATAAAAATTGTTGAGGATGATGGATTAGAAAAAAAAATTTACTGATTAGTACGCCATGCTTTGATTGATCTTTACTATTGCGGACATAAACTAGAACAGAAAATAAAATCATAAGATTTCGGGATGTTTTTAATTTAGCTACTGCAGATGATTCTCTTGCATTGGTTGACCTAACAGTCCGCAATCAAAGAGACGAAAACCGTTGCATGGATTGGGACTCCCCTTTTGATTCCGTTGATTTTTCATTCGTAAAAAAAGGAATCTGCATAAATCCAGATCTCTCCTGGGCCTGCTCAATGCAACGTCCTTTCTTAATATCTGACAGCCTGAAAAAATTCTTAAAAAAAGAATGGCAAAGCAAATGAAAAAAGTAAGGGAAAAAATTTCCTCGTGTATTCAAAGATTGAAAAGACTTTTTGAGACACTACTAAATAGTTTAGTAAGACCTGGTTTGAAAATACCCTGCGCGGTCACAAAATTTGGCTATATTAGCTATAATGAAACAACTCCTTGAATCGTTTGGCGAAATGGCGCATTTGTCTGAAGAGGCAGAAACAGCGCTGATGAGTATTATCACCAAAAAGAATTTTAAAAAAAAGGAACTTCTTTTATCCGAAGGAAAAATCTGCGACCAGATTTATTTTGTTGAGAAAGGAATTGCACGCGCATTCTATTACAAAAACGGAAAAGAACTTACGTTCTGGCTGGCCGACGAAAATGAATTTGTGGGCGCGTTCACCAGTTTTTTTTCGCGCACACCCAGTAATAAATATATCGAAACGCTTGAAGACAGTACCCTCTGGATATTTGACTATCATAAGTTGGAAGCACTTTATTCAGAATCAAAAGAGCTGGAAAGAATGGGCAGGCTGTTTGTAAGCTATGGCCTTAGCATTCTTGAAAAAAAATTTGATGATTTTCATGCGCTGACCGCGCTTGAGCGCTACACATTGCTCGTAAACAAACATCCTAGGATTCTTCAAACAGTTTCACTCGGCATTATTGCTTCTTATTTAGGCATCTCGCAAGAGACATTGAGCCGGATCCGCAACCAAGCCTGATTTTTTTGACAAATGTCAAAGGAATCTGATTTGTAATGTGTGAGATTTGCTGGCGTCTAACCAAAAAACATCCGAACATGAAAAATTATTTAATCGGGTTTTGCCTTCTTACTCTTGCAGCAGGAATGTCGGCACAAACTAAAAACAACAAATTCGGATTAGCGCTGGGCGCAGGTTCTCAAAATTATTGCGGAGATCTGGGCTCTGCTTTTAAAATTAAAAACGAAAGTTATTACGGTGTTGTGAACGGAAATGCAGCGTACTATTTAAGCAAATCTTTTGACGCAGGACTTTTTGGTTCTATTGGTGATTACGGATTTTGTCAGCCGGACGCGGCGAATAACAAAGCAGCTACCGATGCAGATCTTTGTCCGGGCTGTCCTGGCCGCGTTGGTTTAGGAAATTTAAATTCGCGCATGTTGGCCGGCGGGATTTTTGTGAGGTATAAATTTAGTAATGGTTACTTATTGAGCGAACATTCAAGACTAAGTCCTTACATTTCTTTTGGAGGAGCCGCAAATAGTATTTCAGACAGGATGAGAATGAATTGTGTAAAAGCCGGTACATATTATTCATTTAACGTAGGAGCGGGCTTGAAATATAAATTGAGCGAAAGAGTAAACCTGAACTATAATTTTTCTTTGGGATATTTTACTTCTGATAAACTTGATTTCATATCGCATCACAGCAATGACATGTATATGCAAAATACAATTGGTTTGGGAATAGATTTGTTTTAGTGACTGTTTATTGTGCAGCTTAACATATTTATTATTTTTTTAACGGCAATAAGCAATCGGTCTCTTCGTTTAGCTTAACAACAAACCACTTATAAAAAATACTGACCACTTACCTGTTTTAAGTATTGCTAAACGAGTAAGGTAATCAGATCTGCTTTAATCCAATTAACATTTGGGCGATGATAATACGCTTTAAGTTAAACAGGTGTTGCTCAGATAAATGAAAGTTTGTTTTGAGTTTTAAGGATGTAAATAATTTTTAACATGAATAATTTTAAGCCCTGTAATATGGTTTTAAATAGGTCTTTTTTTATCTCAATTCCAACTTTAGTTTAGCCTCAAATTAATCTGCCCCTAAAGAAAATAATTATGAAAAAACACAATCTCCTCTTCTTTTTTTTGCTGACTGCTTTTTTTGCAGCAGCACAAAATCCAATAAGTGTAAACGTAACGGTTACACAGGTTCCCTGCCATAACGATGGTAAAATGCATCTGAATATTTTTGGCGGCACTCCTCCCTACTCAATAACCTGGATGCGCAACTGGCAATACATAAATAATACAACAGATAGTTTGGTAAATGCGCACCCCGGCTTATACATTATTTCTGTTACAGATGCCGCGCAGAATTTTGGTTCTTCCACTTTTATTTTACCCGGCAGTTTTAATTTAACTGCAAGCTTTGTAAACGCTAATTGCCCGGCATTAGATGGGGCCGTTTATTTACAGGCAAGCGGTGGTATTGCACCTTACACTTTTCAGTGGAACACGGGCACAACAACAATTGATACTGCAGGTATTGATAGCCTTGTTGCAATTCCGGCCGGATATTATTATGCGGTTGTAAGCGATTCAACAGGCTGCATTATAAACAGTACCGATATGGGAAATGGTTTTGTAGATAACATTGCGCCCATACAATATGTATTTCAGATAAAAGAAGACAGTTGTAATGACGGCACAATAAAAGTAATTGCAAGTGGTAGCGCACCACCTTTTACTTATAGCTGGCAGAGTGGCATTTCTTCTGCAGCAGACTCTGCATACGGTTTAGATGTTGGAGGGTATTCTGTAACGATTATAGATTCCAACAACTGTTCTATGACTGTATATCCATATGTGCATCCGGACTCTTTGCATTTACAATCAACTGCCAACAGCAGCAACGCAGTTTGCCCGGGCTTTAATAATGGAAGTTTAACAGTAAGTCCTTTTAGCGGAGTTCCACCTTACAGTTTAGTTTGGTCAACAGGCGACACGCTCACAAGCATCTCTAATTTATCGCCGGCATCTTACTCTGTAACCATTACAGACAGCAGGGGTTGTTACATTAAATCTTATCATTATGTTGATGGAGTTTCAAACACCATAGTATCAATAGATAGTTTAAAACAACCTGATTGCAGTAACAGCAACGGATCAATTTGGGCAAGTGGCAGTGGCATTGGCCCGGTACATTTTAGCTGGAACAACGGCGATACAAGTGCAAACGCAAGCAATCTTACAACAGGTAATTATGCAGTTACTGTTACAGATTCTGTGGGATGCAGCACTATCAGTTCATCTATCTCACTGATCTTGCCTGATAGTTGTTATGCACATATAAATGGTACTGTGTATAACGATATGGATTCTAGTTGCTCTTTTAATACAGGAGAGAGTGGAATTCCAAACCGTATTATACAACTCTCTAACGGAGATTTTATTTCTACAGCATTTTTTGGAGAGTACCATTACAAAACGCATGTGTTTGGCGCAACAAATGTTACAACTACTCCGCCCACAGGTTGGGATCTGGTTTGTCCGCCCTCAAGCTATTCTGTTGTAACTGCTCCTAACTCTCTGGCAACAGGTTTAGATTTTTACGAACACGCACAAGTAAGTTCAGATGATTTAATTGCTACCTGTTTTATTGGTTTACCACGCCCGGGTTTTACACACCGTAGTTATTTTGCAATAAAGAATAACGGTACAACAACGCAAGCCGCAAGCATACAGTTTAAACACGATACTATTGAACAATATATAGGTGCAGCAAACGGTATCAGTTATAATTCACTCACAAGAACGCTGAGTGGAAATCTTGTTGTGTTACCGCCTGATGCTTATTACGTGTACTGGGCAGATTTTACAATTCCTGCAACAACACCGCTTAATACACCTTTAACTGCAAGTGTTTTAGTATTACCAAACAGCAACGATGCAACGCCTTTGGACAATGTTGATACCTGCCATACATTTGTTGTAGGTTCTTATGACCCCAATGACAAAACTGTTGAACCACGATACAAAAATGGCTCTGAGTGGATCTATCATGAAGATTCTGTTTTGACTTACACCATTCGTTTTCAAAACACAGGTAATTATCCCACAACATTTATTACGTTAGTTGACACGCTCGACGCGGACTTGAATATTCCGAGTTTTGAATTTCTGAGCGCTTCGCACGCAGGTTGCAGCTGGAGCATTAATGGTCCGGGTGTAATAACTTTTAAATTCGATTCAATACAATTAGAAGGCGCTACTATAAACGAACCGGCAAGTCATGGCTTTGTTAAGTACAGAATAAAAACTAAAAAAGATCCGGCGCCATATACAGAGTTTACAAATACCGCTTCAATTTATTTTGATTACAATGCGCCTATTGTAACCAACACTGTAAAAAGTGTAGAATACCCTTATACTTTAGCGGGTGTTGAAAGCATTACACAAAATAAATCAGCAATAAAATTATGGCCCAACCCAAGTACAGATCAATTTAATTTAGCTTTTGAAAACGCAAACGCAACACGTAAAATTACAGTGAATGATCTGCAGGGTCGTTGCATTTTTACAGGCCCGGCAAACAACATCGTAAACGCAATTGATTGTTCTGCTTTTGAAACAGGCGCTTATGTAATCTGTGTTTTTGAAAACAATAAAAAAATTGCAGCAGAAAAATTATTTATTGTAAGATAGTTTTAAAAATCTAAAACAC